>NZ_DBFCCJ010000042.1:0-54779 GCF_048380235.1 Ventrimonas sp.
TAGCGAAGCCAATACAGCAGGAAGTGAATGAGACCGCCTTCCGGGATTTTCAACATATCAGGTGTTTGCATCTTGAGCACACACGTCCGAATGTGGCGGATGTTAATCCGACACAGGCGAACGCGTGTTAGCGAGAGCAAGCAAACAACGATATGTGAAAATAGAGGAAGGCAGTCTCTTTCACTTCCGGACCTTTATTCAGCTTTGTAACTCAAATTTTTATTTTGCCAGATCTTTGATGACTTCTGACGCAATGATCAGCCCCACTACGGACGGAACAAATGCAGTGGAACCCGGGATAGCCCGGCGCTCGGTGCATTTATGCTCGGCTCCAGGCGGACAGATGCAGTGATTTTTGCAGCTGATGGACATGTCCTCAATTGGTCTGATCGGCTGTTCTTTGGAGTACACGACCTTCAGTTTTTTGACACCGCGCTTTTTCAGTTCCCGACGCATGACCTTTGCCAGCGGACAGACAGAAGTTTTATAGATATCCGCCACTTCAAACATAGCCGGATTCAATTTATTTCCGGCTCCCATGCTGCTGATGACCGGCACCTGTTTCTCCTGTGCTTCCATGACAAGCTGAAGCTTTGCCGTTACCGTATCCACTGCATCAATCACATAGGAATACTTGGAAAAATCAAAATCATCTTTCGTCTCCGGCAGATAAAAGCATTTGTGAGTGGTGACCTTGCAGTCCGGGTTGATATCATGGATGCGCTCTTCCATCACGTCTACCTTATATCTTCCAACGGTTTTTCTGGTGGCTATGATCTGACGGTTTAAGTTGGTCAGGCACACCTTATCGTCATCGATGATATCTATGGCTCCCACACCACTGCGCACCAGTGCCTCCACAGCATAACCGCCTACTCCACCGACACCAAACACGGCGACTCTGGACTGCGCCAGCCGCTCCATGGCTTCTTTCCCAAATAATAATTCTGTTCTTGAAAACTGATTTAACATCGTATTTCCCTTTCTCTAAATCATATGTACCAACGCCATGTACACCACCGTTCCTACGGTGATGCTCAAAATGGAACTCTTCTTCCAGAGATGAACCATTGCTGTCACCGCAACACCTGCAAGCAGAATCAGATTGTCCTGAAGCGCGGACTCCGGAATACTCTTTAGGCAGTATACCACAAGAGTAGCCATAATTGCCATAGGAAATACCTTACCCAAATATTCCATCCGTTTCGGAAGCTCGCTCTTATTCAATAGAAGAAACGGCAATGCGCGCAGACCAAAGGTCAGCGCGGCCGGAACCAGAATCGACAATAAAATATGAATCGGTCTCATTGTACTTGTTCCTCTTTTCCTGGTGTAAAGATCAGCAGGAGCGCTGTTGTTACAAGCAGCGATGGCAGCATAAACCGCGATGCACCAAAGAGCAGAAGAAATGCTGCTGCACTTGTCCCGCCAATAACTGCCGGAGCATGGTTCCTGCACTTTTTCCACTGATCGATCAGAATCGTAACAAACAGCGCTGTCATGCAGAAATCTACTCCCTCAAAATCAAAAGGAATCATCTGCCCCAAAAGCGCGCCCACCAAAGTCCCGATCAGCCAGTATGCCCGGCTGAGCCACGCAATGTCAAACATAATCTGATGTCGGTCCAGATTCTCCGGATACTCCAGGGAACAGTATAATGCATACGTCTCATCTGTCAGGGAAAAGATCATGTACGGATAACGCTTTCCCATACTCTTGAATTCTTTTAAAAAGGTTACTCCATAAAACATATGGCGGCAGTTCATGGCCAGAGCTGTGAGCGCAATAGTGGCAATCCCTGTTGCCGCGGAAAGGAACGATACCATGACAAACTGAAACGCACCGGTATAGACCGTGAGGCTGACCAGATAGGCCCAGTAAAAGGGGAATCCGGCCTGGTTCATCATGATCCCGAATGCCATGCTTAAGAATAAATAACTGAACATGATCGGAATAGTCTTTCCCAGTGCGTATTTCAATTCTCGGTCCATCGGCAGGTTCCTCAGCTTTCGTGTGTTTGAACGAAATTATATGGCAATTAACCTACCATGTCAATATGTATTATAAATTCAAATTTCGTATTAAAATATTCCCTTCAGGAATGTTAGCATTGACCAACTCCTGTTCTATTGAGTAGAATAAGCAGAAGATAAGGGAGTAGTCGCCAGGCAGCAGCCTGGAGCAGAGCCAACACACTGATGCATACGCATCTGGTTCTGCTTAATGCATAAAGATATGGCAAATGATGAGACTTGTCTGCAGGCTTTTTTCTGCAGACAGGTCTCTTTTTGTATCATTCGGAAATTGCGTTTTATCATGCGGCATTCCACATAAGATGTATGAAAGAAACAGGAGGATTTTCTTATGTCGCTGATCGAATTATTTCTTCTGGCAGTAGGCCTTTCCATGGACGCCTTTGCCGTTTCCGTCTGTAAGGGTCTTTCCATGCAGAAGATGCGCGCGAAGCACGCGCTCATCATCGGCCTGTATTTTGGCGGTTTCCAGGCCCTCATGCCCTGGATCGGCTATATGCTTGGTATCCGTTTCCAGGGTGCCATCAAAGCCTACGATCACTGGATCGCGTTTATCCTGCTTGGCATCATCGGTTTTAATATGGTGAAGGAATCCATGGACAATGAGACTGAGTCCTGTGATGCCTCCATCGATGTCAAAACCATGCTGCTTCTGGCCATAGCCACCAGCATTGACGCACTGGCCGTCGGTGTCACCTTCGCATTTCTGGATGTCCGGATCCTGCAGGCAGTCAGCTTTATCGGCTGCACCACGTTCATACTTTCCGTGATCGGCGTTAAAGTCGGCACCGTATTCGGAGTCCTCTACAAGTCCAAAGCAGAACAGACCGGCGGCATCATCCTGATTCTGATCGGTCTCAAAATTCTGATCGGGCATCTGTTCTTTTAAAGAACCGGAGCTTTATTTTTTTCGTTTTACTGTTACTGCTCACACATATGTGCCCGGCAACGTTTTTTTGCCTTACCGCGCCACATTTTGCTATACATTTTTTCCCGATTATGATATCATCTTCTGGTATTTTTACTATAAAAGAAAGGTATCCCTATGTTAAACACCATCGAATCCATCAACAACGTGATCAACAATTTCATCTGGGGAGTTCCTGCTATGATCTGCATCATCGGTGTCGGCCTTTATTTAAGCTTTGGCCTGCACTTTTTGCAGATCTGCAAATTCCCTTACGCAATCCGCGTGACCATCGGACGCATCTTCCGTAAGCGCAATGCCTCAGACGGTGCCATGACACCGTTCCAGGCGGTCTGCACGGCTCTGGCAGCGACCGTAGGCACCGGAAATATTGCCGGTGTAGCAGGCGCTATTGCCATCGGCGGACCGGGCGCTGTCTTCTGGATGTGGGTTTCCGCAGCCCTGGGCATGTGCACCAAATTCTCCGAAGTAACCCTGGCCGTCCATTTCCGGGAGACCAATAAAAACGGTGATCTGGTAGGTGGTCCTATGTACTACATCAAAAACGGTCTTGGCCCGAAATGGCACTGGCTGGCAGTCCTCTTCTCCACCTTTGGAGTGCTGACGGTATTCGGAACCGGAAATGCCACCCAGGTCAATACCATCACCACCGCCATCAACTCTGCCCTGGAAAACTACAGCCTGATCTCAGACCAGTCAAAACCTGTTGTCTGCCTCGTGACCGGCATTGTGCTGGCTGCTCTGGTAGCCCTGGTGCTCTTAGGTGGCGTAAAAAGAATCGGAAACGTAGCAGAAAAGCTGGTTCCCTTCATGGCACTGTTTTACATCCTGCTGGCCCTTGGCGTAATCCTGCTTCACGCAAACCGCATTCCACTGGTATTTTCCATGATCTTTGAGGGTGCCTTCCATCCGCAGGCAGTAACCGGCGGCGTCATCGGAAGCTTCTTCACCAGCATGAAACGCGGCGTATCCCGAGGTATCTTCTCCAATGAGGCCGGCCTCGGTACCGGTTCCATTGCCCATGCATGTGCCGATACCAAAAAGCCGGTGAAGCAGGGATTCTTCGGTATCTTTGAGGTATTTACCGATACTATTGTCATCTGCACATTAACCGCGCTGGTTATCCTGTGCAGCGGTGTTACTGTCAACTATGGACAGGCAGCCGGCGCAGAGCTGACCATTTCCGGCTTTACCTCCACCTACGGAAGCTGGGTATCCATCTTCACCGCCATATCCATGTGTTGCTTTGCCTTCTCCACCATCATCGGATGGGGACTGTACGGCGCACGCTGTATTGAATTTATCTTCGATGAAAAGATCATCAAGCCCTTCATGGTCGCCTACTCTCTGGTAGCCATCCTGGGTGCCACGGTAGATCTGGGCCTGCTATGGAGCATTGCAGATACCTTCAACGGTCTCATGGCCATCCCAAACCTGATCGGTGTATTTTTGCTGTCCAAAACGGTATTTAAGCTGACCAGGGAATATTTTGAAACGGAAGGAAAGGACCCGTTTTTATCCTAACGGAATTTCCCGGAAACCGTCTTTGCTCCATACTGTTACCTTCCGAAAGCCGCACTCATACGCAATTTTTTCTGCCTGATCGAAAGCGTAGGCAATCGTGCCCGCGCTGTGACTGTCGGAATTGATCATGATGCGGCCGCCCATGGCATGGAGTTCTCTTAAGAGAATCGGATTCGGATATGGAGCAGTACGGTAGCCGCGGGACATGGCGCCGGTATTGATCTCAAACGGGAGTCCCTGCCCGTGAAGCTTTTTCATCGCTGCGAGTGCCGGTTCCAGATACGCATCCTTCGTCTCATCAAAATGCTTATATCCTTCATTAAACTTCGTAAGCAGGTCAAAATGTCCCACCCAGTCGCAGTGAAGCTTATCGTAAACCGTGGCCTCCAGTTCGAAATAATCCCGTGCCATGGCATACCAGTCGCCGTTCCAGAGTGTTTCCACAGCCTGCACCAGCTTTTCCTCCGTGTCATCCACCGTGACCAGATGCCCGTCTTTTAATACGCTGTGGGTAGAGCCGATGGCATACTCTGCCTGTTGCACCGGCCCCAGCGTATCCAGTTCAATTCCGATGTAAATATTCATCTTCCCGGCATACTCTTCTCTGAGTATCTCCAGTTCCTGCTTGTAGGCCGACAAGATCGCATCCGACATGCCAAATCCCGGCTCCCACATGGAATAATCCGCATGGCCGGAAATACCGAAATCTGTCAGGCCCATGCTGTATGCCGCCTCCACCATCTGGCGTGGCGTGCTTTTGCCGTCACAGTAGGTTGTGTGTGTGTGAAAATCCGCACAAAGTTTTCTCATTTTCTTAATCCCCTTTTTTATCCTGCATAAGGCAGCATGTAAACCACCCATCGTCTAAAGCCAATGGGCTTCCTGCTTCATCGACCTCGTAATCTACTATCTCCACAGGCGTTAATTCGGGCAGTTTCTGCCCTATATATATGATATTTCTTTACGCTATTTGCCGTAATCCTTCTGCCAATATGTTTTTTGCTGCATTGATATCTCTGTCATGTTCTGCACCACAACTTGGGCAGATCCAACTCCTTACTGACAAATCTTTTGTATTTTTATTTTGATAGCCACAGGCAGAACACAACTGGCTACTGGCATAAAACGGATCTATTTTAACATATTTTCTTTTATTCCATTCCGCTTTATACTCTAATTGCCTTGTCAGCTCATACCAGGACGCATCTGTTATTGATTTTGCCAAATGATGATTCTTTACCATATTTTTTATCTGCAGATTTTCCGAAACGATCACTTGGTTTTCGCTGATTATTTCATGTGATATCTTATGCAGATAATCTTTTCTGGTATTTACGATTTTCTCATGGCATAATGCGATTTTTTTCTTTGCTTTATAGTAGTTTTTACTTCTTTTCTCTTTATGCGCTAACTGGCGCTGCAGCTTTTTTAGCTTTCTTTCCTGTTTTGTCAATGTTTTTTGATTGTCGTATTTCTTTCCAGCCGACGTAATGCATAAATTCTTAATACCCAAATCCAATCCTATACAGCCTTCTTTTTCCGGTAATGAAATAAGCTCGGTTTCTACAAGGATTGAAACATAATACTTTCCGCTTGGAACTCGGGAAATTGTGGCCGATTTTATTTTTCCAATGAATTTTCGATGCAATTTTCCCTTTACGTTTCTCAGTTTTGGCAGCTTTATCGTACCTGTCTCAAAATCTACTGCAATATTTCCATTTGTGAAATTGGTTGTATAGGTTTTATGATTGTCGTGTTTGCTTTTATATTTCGG
The DNA here is from genome assembly GCF_048380235.1 of Ventrimonas sp. NCBI lineage: Bacteria > Bacillati > Bacillota > Clostridia > Lachnospirales > Lachnospiraceae > Ventrimonas > Ventrimonas sp. Next base: position 6,260 of record NZ_DBFCCJ010000042.1, read on the forward strand.
ATATCCTGCATGTTCCCTGAAAAACTTCCGATATGCTGCATCCATGTTATATATGGCATTTGTCAAAGCAAATTTATCTACTTCTTTCAGCCATTCGTATTTTTTCTTTAATTCTTGGTTACAATAATTATTACAGGCAATTTTTCCAGCTGTTTTCTTTTCTTTCTCGTACAATTCTTTTCTGTATGCCAGCGTCTGGTTATAAACAAAACGACAACAGCCAAATGTTTTTGCAATCTGTGTTTTTTGCTCCGTATTTGGATATACTCTAAACTTGTATGCTTTTAACACGACTGTCACCGCCTTCTATCCCTGGTTTTCTATATATTCTCGCAACATTTTTTCTGAAACATTTCCCACACTGCAGACAAAATATCCATCTGTCCAAAACGTATGCTCTTTCCAAAAATGCTTCCGTAAATAATTTGGATATCGCTCCCATATATGATACGTTGTATAGCTCTTCATCAGATTTACAATTTTACTAATAGATATCGTTGGTTCTGTTTCTATCATATAATGAATATGATCTTTATCCGTTTCCATATATCTGATGATTACATGATGCTTTTTACATATCTCACACGAAACTTGTTTTATGTCTTCCGATATTTATTTTGATACTAATAATTTTTTCCTGTATTTGCATACAAAAATCACATGATACTGCAGTAAATATTTATGCCTGTTTTTAGATTTCCATGTTCCCATATCATAAGTATAACATGTAAACTCCGCTTTAGGCTAACTTAACCCACCGTCTAACGCCAGTGGGATTGCGGTAGCCCTTATTTCAAAACATTCATACTCGCTGACACCGTTGATCTTCCATTCCCATGCGTCTGCGTCTTTGACAACCGGAATGCGGCAGCTGCGTCCATCATCCATTTTGCCTCCACAAAGCTTTTTCCATCGGTTGCGGTAATCTTAAATGATGTTCCGGACGGTATGATCTCCTGTTCCTGTGAACCGGCTTTTAAAACAGTCACCTTCAGATCACGGACAGACACCAGCATCTGTCTTGCATCAGCCTGGTTGTCTGCCATAAACGTACTCTGACTGTCAAGATTTTTCTGGTTCAGGGCATCCAGCGCCTTCTGAAGCTCCGCGTGGTCTTCATCCAGAATATGGATCTGGGATGTTTTTGTGCTGATCAGGCTGTGTTCATCCTGCCAGTCGCTGTCATATTCTGCTGTAATTTCCAGAAAAAGCGCAGCAGAGTTTTCCTGAATAGAAATCTGCGGTTTGTTTTCATCATCCAGCCCTCACCATATCATTTTCATCGCAGTGATGCAGAAAAATGCCCTGCCGCAATCTCTTTCATGCGGACAGGACATTCCCTGATTATTTTGTCAGCCAGACTGTGCTGCTGAATTTTTATCTTGCAAATAATACCAGCTTCTGTGCCTGGTTCTGGTCATCACTCCATACCAGCAGATTGCTGCCCTGCTCCACGTCCTCCAGAGAAACGATCTGTCTGGTCAGATACGGCATGATGCGGCAGTCTGCGGAAACTGCATACTCCTTACCCGCCGCAGACATGAGAGTCCAGCTTCCGTCTGCGTTGGCTGTCATAGACACTGCGGTGATATACTCCGGTGCCTTTTGGTCTGCCGGGATCTTACCAATGATAACCTCGCCGGTTGTCTGCGGCGGCAGGCTCATGGTCATGGCCGGTCCAATGTAGGCATATACTGTCTCGCCTGCCTGAAGCTCCTCTGCCTCCAGCGGATAGCCGTTCTCGCCGTCCAGAATCAGCGTATCACCGGAAATATTCACGATCACCTCGCCCTCATAGATATTGCCGGACGGACAATCCATGTCAATGCTGCCGTTATCTGCGCTGATGATGCTTCCCCAGATCGGTGCCTGCTCCTGTTCTGCGTCAGGACTCTGTACACCCGGTCCGGCTGCCTCAATCTGGCTCATGCCGTTTCCTGCTATAATGGTCGGGGACTGTGCTGCCATGGCGGTGAGGACACCGGCTGCTGTCATCAGTGCTGCCATGCCGACAGCGGTAATGGTCTTATTTGTTTTTCTGCTCATAATTTCTATCTCCTTATCCGTAATCATGGTTCGGTGCCGGAAGATACCCCGGGGTACCTTTTTCCTGCCTCCGTATCGTATTGGTTACAGTTTTCAGCTGTTTCCTTAACACACCCACAGTATAACAGAGAGATCTCTTAATTACCATTGATTATTATGAACGTTTCTCTTAAGGATTTATTACCGCATGACAATATCCATGAGCCACATTACAGCTCATCCGAACAGATATCGCGCAGTTCACAGCGCAATGTGATCTGCGGATTCCGGTTGATCGCACGATAGCGTTCCAGAATACGCTCTCTGGCTTCTTCACCGCCCTGCTGCCCGGTGCTTGCCAGGAGTACCAAAAACTGGTCGCTGCCATAGCGTGTGTACAGATCAGAGCAGCGGATTGTTTTCTGGATCGCACTTTCCAGGCTGGAACGGGCACCCTCCAGCATCCCTGAGGATTCCAGCTCCGCTCCCTGCGGACCGGCCAGAGTCAGTAAAAGCAGCTGGGACGAAATTCCCTCCCGGGCAAAAACCCGCATCATAAACTGGTAAATATCAACAAATTCCAGATACTCGCATGAAGTTGCCCCAAGCCTAGGAATCCCCGGCATCAGTTCTCTCTGGATCTGCTCCATATCCACCACTTCATACTGCATCATATTTTTGGCCTTCAGATACTGCTCCTTTAAGTCCTGTGACAGAAACGGAGTACAGGTCTGCCGGGCCTCCGTCTCCAGAGCTTCATAATACTCCACTGCTTCCCGGTAGCGTTTCAGATCATTGAGGGACTCTAACTTCATACACTGCCATTCTTCAGACGGGTAGCGTTTTAATACCAGCTCGCAGTCCTCTAGCAGCTCGGTATAACGTTTCTGGCTTTTTAACTGGCTTGTCAGTTCCCTCAGTGCCCTCATGTATAATTCCCGGAAACGCCAGCTGGTTTTTCCGACCCACTCATCCGAAACCATATCCGGCATAAAATCTCCACTGCAGGTTCTACAGGCAGCTGTCAGAAGCTCCACTCTGTGCACCGGATCAATTTCTTCAAAGGCGGCCTTGACCAGTTTCTGAAATATCTCCACATCCAGCTCTGTCTCCAATGGCTGGTTATTCCATGTATAACGTCCGCCCTTGGTAGAAATGTATTCTCCCTCCGGAAGCCCGGATTCCTGGATGCTTCGGCGCAGCCGGAAGATCATGGCGCGCAGGGAATTGCTGGACTGACTGTCATTTTCGTCTGCTCCGTACAGACGTTGGATCAGTTCACTCCTGGTAACCCCCTCTTCTCTCCTGCAGATCAGCAGCAGCAGCAGATGGATCATTTTGGCACTCAGCCATTTTCCCAACTGAATCTGCTGTCCCTGATATGTCATACGAAAGCTTCCGAACATCTGAACATAAATTTTATCTGACTCTATTTCATTCTGTCTTTCCACGCAAGTCACCTGTCCTTTTCTCTTATACTTTGTTCCGTATCATCATTTACACAAATTGTCTTTATAATAGTACACGTTCTAAAAGGAAAAAGCAATGCAAATGTAAAATAATTATCAAGCGATCCTAGGGGATTGTTGAAAATTTTTTTCGATTATAATAAAATATATTTTAGGATTTACATAACAGAACTGACAGGAGGAATTTATCTGACATGGAACGATCAAAAGTATACTTTACCGACTTTCACACGATTGCATTTGGTGACGGTCTTCCCACAAAGCTGAAAAAACTCATTAAAAAAGCCGGCATATCCGAGCTGGATATGGACGGCAAATTTGTAGCGATCAAAATGCATTTTGGTGAACTTGGAAATATCAGCTATCTCCGGCCGAACTATGCCAAGGCCGTTGCAGATGTGGTAAAAGAATTTGGCGGCAAGCCATTCCTCACAGACTGCAACACCATGTATCCTGGCAGCCGGAAAAACGCCCTGGAGCACCTGGAATGTGCCTGGGAGAACGGATTTACTCCGCTTTCTGTTGGCTGCCCTGTCATTATCGGTGATGGATTAAAGGGCACCGATGATATCGAAATTCCGGTAAAAGGCGGTGAATATGTAAAAGCAGCCAAGATCGGACGTGCTGTCATGGATGCAGATATTTTCATCAGCCTGACCCATTTCAAGGGCCATGAGATGACCGGCTTCGGCGGCACCATCAAAAACATTGGCATGGGCTGCGGTTCCCGTGCCGGAAAAACCGAGCAGCATTGCAGCGGAAAACCACATATCAAGGAACGTAAGTGCCGCGGCTGCAGACGCTGCCAGAAGGAATGTGCCAACGGCGGTCTGATTTTCGACGAAGCAGCCGGAAAAATGCACGTAAACCAGGAGAACTGCGTCGGCTGCGGACGCTGCCTTGGAGCCTGCAACTTTGATGCCATCCGTTTCGATAATAATAACGCAAACGAACTGTTAAACTGCCGCATGGCAGAATATGCCAAAGCTGTCGTAGATGGCAGACCGAACTTCCATATTTCCCTGATCGTGGATGTTTCTCCAAACTGTGACTGCCATGGTGAAAACGATGTCCCGATCCTGCCAAATATCGGCATGTTCGCGTCCTTCGACCCGCTTGCCCTTGACCAGGCCTGCGTAGATGCCTGCATGGCCGCACAGCCAATGCCGGGAAGCCAGCTGGCAAAGCATCTGGCAGATCCTGACTTTCATGATCACCATGACCATTTCACAAACTCTACCCCGGAATCTGAATGGCGTTCCTGCCTGGAGCATGCAGAGAAGATCGGACTCGGCAGCCGTGACTATGAACTGATCCGGATGTGATTTCTGCTATTTCTTATTTTGCCCGCACAGCCCAGCGCAGCTTTGTAGATCTTGCGCGGCTGTTGCGGACACATTCTTCTGCAGACGGGCGGATGACATCGTCTGAAATCTCAGAGTAAAGTCCGGCTTTCCGGTACTGTTTAAAGGATTTCTTTACCATGCGGTCTTCGCCGGAATGGAAAGTAAGAACAGCCACCCGGCCGCCCGGCGCCAGAACATGCGGAAGCTTGTCGAGGAAGGCATATAACACCTCAAACTCACTGTTTACGTCAATGCGCAGCGCCTGAAAGGTTCTTGCGCAGGCTTTCTTTACCGCTTCTTTGCGCTCTTTTTCCGGGATAAAGCTGAGAGCCTCTTCAATGAGTTCCCTCACTTTTGTGGTAGTGTCCACCTTCTCACCGCGGCGGACCGCACCGGTGATGCAGCGGGCAATCTCCTCCGCATATGGCTCATCAGAGTTTTCCACCAGCATCCCGGCCAGTTCTTCCCGATCTACTTCTTTTAACCGTTCTGCGGCAGAAATGCCGGCCTGCGGATTTAAACGCAGATCCAGCGGGCCGTCAAATTTGTAGGAAAAACCGCGTTCCGGATTATCGATCTGCATAGAGGATACGCCAAGGTCCGCCAGAATAAAATCGAACGGACCAGCCTCCTCCGCGATCTGGTCGATATCTGCAAAATTCATCTGGCGCACAGTCATAATGTCCTCGCCAAATCCCAGATCTTCCAGTCGTTTCTTTGTCTTTACAGACTCGATCGGATCTACATCCAGGCCGTAGATATGGCCCTCGCCCTGCAGCTGCTCTAACATTGCACGCGTATGGCCGCCATAACCCAGAGTTGCATCCAGGCCTTTTTGTCCCGGCCGGATCTGTAGAAAATCCAGAATTTCCTTTACCATGATCGAGATATGCATCCCGGCCGGTGTTCCGCCCTTCTGAATGACATGCTCAATGGTATCTGCATATTTTTCCGGGTTCAGCTCTTTGTATTTTTCTTCGAATCTTCTCGGATGAGTTCCTTTGTAGCGGACGCGGCGTTTGTGCGGTGTCTGCTGCTGTTCCGGGTTTTGATTCCTGTTCTGATTCTTTTCTTCCATATATATTGATAACTCCTTTCTGCTCACACATGCTCCGCAATCCGCTGCAGAAACCGTGCGCCATACTTCTCAAATTTATGCTCTCCCACGCCGGATACCTCCAGCATTTCTGCCTTGTTCTCCGGACGCAGGCGGCACATAAGCACCAGGGTCTTATCAGAAAATACAATGTAAGGCGGCACACTCTCTTCCCTTGCGATCTCGGTTCGCAGGCCGCGCAGCGCCTCGAAAAGGAGTTCTTCCTCCTCCGTGAGAACCACGGAAGCCGCTGTTTTGAGTTTCTTCTTTTTACCCTTTGTATCGGCAGATTCCTTCGGTGCCTTGTCCTGCTCCTTTGCCATTTTCATAAGAAGCGGGCCATGTTCTGCCTGCTGTTCCGGATCCAGAAGCTGCACGGATTTTTTCGTCAGCTGCAGGATGGCGTAAGTGTCATCGGTTACACTTAAGTAATCGTGCATCAGCAGATAGTTTAATACCTGGCGCATGCGGTAAGCAGGAACCTTGGCGAACTGGCCATACTGCGGCACCTCATCCATGCGGTACTGACGGATTTTCGCCGTCTTTGCGCCGCGCAGGGTATCCAGAACCACATTCACGCCATAGCGCTGCCGGCAGGCAGCCACGCAGCCGATGAGTCCGATGGCATACTCGGTCACATCCACCTCTTCAAACTGCGTCAGGCAGTTCTGGCAGTTGCCGCAGTAACAGGAGGAACCGTACTCGCCAAAATACTTCAGGATGTACTCCCGCAGACATTCGTTGGTATAACAGTAATAGGTCATCTTCCGCAGACGGTCGCGGTCCCGCTCTTTTACGATCTGAGCTGTGTAAGGATCCAGCTCCTGGTTTTCCTGGCTGTTCTCGATGAAAAACTGGTTGGTGATGACATCCTGGCCACTGTAATAGAGAATGCACTCTGCCGGTTCCCCGTCACGCCCGGCTCTTCCAGCCTCCTGATAGTAGGATTCCACGTTCTTCGGCATGCCGCAGTGCAGAACAAACCGCACGTTGGATTTGTCAATGCCCATGCCAAACGCGTTGCTGGCTACCATGATGGGCGAACGGTCATAGAGGAAATCATCCTGGTTCTGCCGCCGCTCTGCGTCGCTGAGTCCCGCATGATACCGGGTAGCCGCAAAGCCATCCGCGCGCAGGCGCTCGCAGATTTCTTCCACGTTTTTGCGGGTCAGGCAGTAAATGATGCCGCTCTCTCCCGGATGTGTTTCCAGGTAATGATGAATGGCGCCGTAACGGTCCTTGGGCGTCATAACCCCAAAGTATAAGTTTTTCCGGTCAAAGCCGGTGGTCTCCACCGCCGGTTCCCGAAGCTGCAAAATGTCGATGATATCGTCCCGCACCTCTTTTGTGGCGGTGGCGGTGAACGCGCTGACCACCGGGCGCGTCGGCAGACGGTCGATAAATTCTGTGATTTTTAAGTAGCTGGGGCGGAAATCCTGTCCCCACTGGGAGACGCAGTGAGACTCATCCACCGCCACCATGGAGATATTGGCGTTCAAGGCGAAGGACAGGAAGCTGTCCGTTAAAAGCCGCTCCGGTGCCACATAAATAATAGGATAACGCCCCGCTCTCGCGAAATCCAGTGCCTTAAAATACTGGTTCTGGGTCAGGGAGCTATTTAAATAGGCCGCATGGACACCTGCCTGATTTAAGCCCTCCACCTGGTCCTTCATCAGGGAAATCAGGGGCGAAATCACCAGGGTGATGCCCGGAAATAACAGCGCCGGAACCTGATAGACGATGGATTTTCCCGCGCCGGTCGGCATAATGCCAAGCACATCCTTTCCCGCAAGGATGGCGTTGATCAGGTGCTCCTGGCCCGGCCGGAAGCTATCGTAGCCGAATACCTGCTTTAACACCTGATATTTATCTGTAAATGTTGTCATAAAATCCTCATATATAAAATTTGCAAATGGTTGCAAAAATCCCCTGTGGCAGTTTCGTGCGAATGGTTCGCATCCTCCTGCCGCAGAGGATCTTTTGTCTGTTTCTGCTTTTGCGATGTCAGGCCAATATTCCGGCCTGTTTTCCTTTTTTATTCAGCAGTTACCTTCATGAATTTCTTCTTGCCGCGTTTTACGACCATGCCTTCGCCGGCAAAATCTTCTCTGGTGTAGGATGCCTTGATATCCTTCACCTGCTCACCGTTTACCGATACACCGCCCTGCTCTACGTTTCTTCTTGCCTCAGAACGGGTCGGAGCCAGGCCGGATTTCTGCAGGACTGCCAGAATATCGATGCTGCCGTCGATAAAGTCCTCAGCGGTTAAGTTGTAGCTCGGCATGTTTTCCAGGCTGCCCTGACCGCTGAACAGTGCGCGTGCTGCGGTCTGCGCCTTCTCTGCCTCTTCCTCTCCATGAACCAGCTTGGTCAGCTCGTATGCCAGGATTTCTTTTGCGGTATTTAACTGGCTGCCTTCCCATTTGTCCATCTCATCGATCTGCTCAAGCGGCAGGAAGGTCAGCATGCGCAGGCACTTTAATACATCGGCGTCTGCCACATTTCTCCAGTACTGGTAGAATTCAAACGGGGTGGTCTTATTCGGATCTAACCATACAGCTCCGGACTGGGTCTTGCCCATCTTCTTGCCTTCAGAGTTTAACAGCAGGGTGATGGTCATCGCATGCGCATCCTTACCTAATTTACGGCGGATCAGCTCAGTACCTCCTAACATGTTGCTCCACTGGTCATCGCCGCCGAACTGCATGTTGCAGCCATATTTCTGGTATAACATATAGAAATCATAGCTCTGCATGATCATGTAGTTGAACTCTAAGAAGCTTAAGCCTTTCTCCATGCGCTGCTTATAGCACTCTGCGCGCAGCATATTGTTGACGGAGAAGCATGCGCCAACCTCACGCAGCAGCTCCACATAATTTAACTTCAACAGCCATTCTGCATTATTTACCATGAGTGCCTTTCCATCAGAGAAATCAATGAAGCGGCTCATCTGCTCTTTGAAGCAGTCGCAGTTATGCTGGATCATCTCCGGGGTCATCATCTTTCTCATGTCGGTACGTCCGGACGGATCGCCGATCATACCGGTACCGCCACCGATGAGGGCGATCGGCTTGTTGCCTGCCATCTGCAGACGTTTCATCAGGCAAAGTGCCATGAAGTGACCAACGTGCAGGCTGTCCGCAGTCGGGTCAAAGCCGATATAAAAGGTTGCTTTGCCTTCATTTACCATTTTTTTGATTTCTTCTTCATTTGTAACCTGGGCGATAAGACCGCGGGCTACCAGCTCTTCGTAACAGTTCATAGCTGATTCTCCTTTTTTCATTACTTTTTATTGTTTCACAGGATGCAATTTCCTATGAAATAAAAAACTCGTCCTCCCGGCCGGAGCCAGAAAGGACGAGGGACGTCTCGTGTTACCACCTTACTTCACAGACAGCTCACACTGCCTGCCTCAGTGAACAAACTGCCTGCTGTGCCGGATTTCCCTGAAAGAATGCCGACTGCCGCATCTTTGTTCCAGCCTGATAACGGATGCTGTGCTCCGGCGCAGCCTACTGAAAACCACAAAGGTTTTGTTCGATGCGCGGCTCCGGGATGTATTCGCAGTGCGTCTCCCGCGCGCCTCTCATCTGCCGGCTGCTTTCTGTGCGGTACCTCGGACTGTTACTTGTTCCCTTCTATGCCTGGGATATATGTGTAATTGCATACATACTTATACCGCATTATAAAGGGGATGTGTAAAAATGTCAAGTGCCTGATGTAAGGATACGCATCCTGCGGTAATACACTCTCTCCAAAATGTCCGTGTATAAAAAACATTTGTATTACTTACACACATTGTGTATAATAGCCTTTGAACTTTTATCCACTATCCAATGAAAGAAAGAGGAAAGATTATGAAAAAGCTATTTGAAACCTGGTGCGGCATCAGTCTTGTCAAACGGATCGTTGCCGGCCTGATCATTGGTGCTGTCCTGGGTCTTGCGCTTCCGCAGTTCTCCGCCATCGCCATTCTCGGCAGTGTCTTTGTAGGTGCCTTAAAAGCGGTCGCGCCGCTTCTGGTATTCTTCCTGGTCATCAGTTCCCTGTGCCACTCCGGTAAGAGCCACGGCGGCGTTATCCGCACCGTGATCATTCTGTATATGTTCAGCACCTTCCTTGCCGCAGTGATCGCCGTGATTGCCAGCATGATGTTCCCGATCACCCTGACGCTTGCCGAGGGCGCATCTGACCTGGCTGCCCCAGAAGGTATTGTGGAGGTATTAAGTTCTCTGCTCCTGAATATGGTAAGCAATCCGGTTCAGTCCATCGCAAGCGCCAACTATATCGGTGTCCTGGTTTGGGCTGTACTCTTCGGCATTGGCCTGCGCGGTGCCAGCGAAACCACCAAGAACCTGTTTGGTGAGATTTCAAACGGACTTGCAAGAGTAGTTACCTGGATCATCAGCTTTGCTCCGTTCGGTATCCTGGGCCTGGTCTTCAACACCGTTTCCGAAAACGGACTTGCCATCTTTACCGAATACGGAAAGCTGCTGGCTGTTCTGGTCGGCTCCATGCTGTTCATTTATTTTGTCACAAACCCGATCCTGGTATTCTGGTGCATCCGCAGGAATCCGTATCCGCTGATCTTTAAATGCTTAAAGAAAAGTGCCATCACCGCCTTCTTCACCAGAAGCTCCGCAGCAAACATCCCGATCAACATGGAGACCTGCGAGGAAATGGGACTGGATAAGGATACCTACTCCGTAACCATCCCGTTAGGTGCGACCATCAATATGGATGGTGCCGCGATCACCATTACCGTTATGACTCTGGCAACTGCGCATACCCTCGGTATTTCCGTGGATATCCCAAGTGCCATCATCTTAAGTGTTCTGGCTGCCCTGTCTGCCTGCGGCGCATCCGGTGTAGCCGGCGGCTCCCTGCTGCTGATCCCGATGGCCTGCTCCTTATTCGGAATTCCGAATGACATCGCCATGCAGGTTGTTGGTGTCGGATTCATCATCGGAGTGATCCAGGATTCCGTAGAAACCGCACTGAACTCTTCATCCGATCTTCTTCTGTCCGCATCTGCGGAGTTCAGACAGTGGAGACTGGAAGGAAAAGAAATTCTGTTCTAAAAAATCCATTGCCGTATCAAAAAGGAGGAAGCCTGCGCCTGCAGATTTCCTCCTTTTTATCAGCCCTTTACATACCACTCCTGTGTGATCTTCTCATGAGAGCTGCCTGCGAACTCTTCTGTTGTCTTCTGTTTCCACTCCGACAGATCCAGAGTACAGCAAAGATCTGCAGGATAGGTTCGGTTCCAGTGAAACAGGATCAGCTCCTCAATCTGTTCTTTGTACTGCGCCGGATCCTTATCCTCCAGAAAACAGTATTCGCCTGACCGGATATTCTGAAATCCGTTTTCCGCCACTGCAATGCGGCTCTCATCTTCTTTAGGAAACTGCTTTCGGCTGTACGCATTCATCCACAATTTCTTATCGCCTGCCAGCTCCAGCATGTGCTGACGCAGCACACGATCCTGACTCTGACGGCGTTTGTTGAACATCATTCCATTTTTATCATCTACACATACCATTACGATCATCGTTCTCCTCCTATCTTTTCCAGCTTTTCCAGGTTATATGGTGCCCGTCTGTTTTCCAGATGATAGCGCCGCTTTCTTTTGTCTGCAGGATCTCACTTCCACAGTCCGAAAGACGCTTCAGCGCATCCGGATGCGGATGGCCGTAGCGGTTTTTTTCTCCGCAGGAGATCACGGCATAATCCGGATGCATCCAGCCAAGGAAAGCTTCGCTGCTGGAATATCCTGAGCCATGATGCGCGACTTTTAATATCCGGATTTCATTTGCTTCCGGCATGGCTGCCCTCCATCTGTCCCAAATCTGGCCTGCATTCTGCGCATCCTCCGACTCCAGCGCAATCAGCTTTTTCTCTCCGTCTGCACTCATATCACCTGTTAAGAGCATATGAAACACTCCATAATCCAGACAGAATACCAGAGAATGCTCATTGCGGTCCGTACCGGATGCCGATTGGCCTCGCCCGGAAGCAGACTCCGGGTACAGGCATGTAAGATGAAGCCCGGCATCCCTGCTTTCTTCATAGCCCCGCGCGATCCACAACACCTCTCCCCCCTGCTGCACGCACAACTGTTCAAGGCGCCCATACACATCCTCTCCCTTTCCGATTTCCGGCATGGCCAGCTTTCTGATCAAAACAGCATCGGAAGCTCCTCTCGCCTTCTCCGCTGCTTTCTGCTCCATCAGCCAGCTTATCCCACTGATATGATCCCAGTCCCCATGCGTGACAATAGCCAGATCAACCTGACGGATGCCCATGCTTTTTAAAAACGGTTCCAGACGATATCGGCCCAGTTCTTTCTGATCGGTACTGCCGCCATCCACCAGAATCACCTCGCTCTTTGTCCGGATGCAGATACCATCCCCCTGTCCGGTGTCCAGAATGGTCACTTCCAGACCGCAGACTGCAGGTGGACGCAAAAAAGTCAAGGCCGCAAGCAGAAGGAAAACCATGACTGTCTCCGATTTTCCGTACAGGCTCCTGAGAATCCCCAAACCAGCTTTTACCGCCGGTTCTGACCACCCCGGCACCCGGCATACCGGTGCGGACTTTCTGTATCCATTGACAACAAATGTTATGACAACTCCCAGCACCATATAATATACCAGGATCTGCCACAGCTTTGGCCTCCCGCACAACAAGCTGCTGCCCGGAAGCTTCATAAAGCACCTGCAGCAGAATTCGTACCATGCAAGCACGGCACGGCCGCCTCCGATTATCCATGTACCCGCACGAATCGAAAACAGACTGCCAAGAATACCTCCGGCACCGGTTCCCACAATTACTCCGGTCAGCGGGAGCACCACAAGATTTAAAGCAATTCCATAAAGCGGATAGGAAAAGAAATGCCACAGGATGATGGGAAGGGAAAGCAGCTGCATACAAAGTGAGAGGCGCAGCGTCTGTCCCCACGTATGGATTTCGCCGCACTCTGTTTCTGGCGAAGGTTCGGCCATTGATGAGCTTACAGCTGATTCCTCCATTTCTTTTGCCAGTCCGATTCCTCCAATGGCCGCAAACGAAAGCTGCACGCCGGCCTGGTCGATCAGATACGGGCTATGCCACAAAAGCATCAGAGCCGCCAGCCCCATGGCCGACAGAAGATCATAGGTACGTCCCAGATAAGCTGCCAGAAATCCGCACAAGGTCATAATAAAAGCGCGGATCACAGAGGGAGAAGCTCCGGTCAGAACACTGTAGATCATCAGGATCAGGCTGCCTGCAACAGCAGATTTTCCATATCCGGCTCCTGCTTTTCGCAGAAGACCGTAAGCCGCCATACTCACCAGCGACAGATGCAGGCCGCTCACTGCCAGAAGATGGGCAATCCCATTTTTCTGATAGAGTTCCCGGATTTCTTCCGGCATGCCGGTTCGATCTCCGAGAAGCATGGCCGCAAAGATACTGCCATCCGTCTCTCCGGTCAGAAGCTTCAAACGCTCTGCTGCCCAGGCACGAAAATACCGGATCATATTGGCAGGTGCATACAGGATTCTGAGTCCATTTTCATCTATCCTCTGTACTGTACGCGCAAATACCCGCCAGACCAGCTTCTGCCCCCGGTAATATGCGGCATAGTCAAACTCGCCCGGATTGGAAGCCGTCTGAAACGGTGTAAACTCACCCCAGACCCGGACCACTTCACCGATCCGGCATCCATTCTGTTCCGGCTGCTGCGGATGATCTGCTGCCCGGCTGTCTCTCTTCTCCGCCAGATAATCCTTTTCTGACCGCTCCGTATACACCTGCAGATATCTGAGCTTTCCCTTCTCAGTCTGCACATTCTTAAGCAGCAGCACCGTCCAGCTTTCCTTTTCTGTCATTCCGCAGACCGTCCCAACCGCATAAGTACCAGACTCTTCCAACAGCAGGCCCTGCTCCGCAAGCACAGTCTGTTCCTCACAAAGTCCCCGCACCAGCCCCAAAATAATCATAAAGGGCAGAAGCCTGACTCCCAGGCTCCTGCCCCAAAACACCTGTCTGCGCCGGTCTGCACACACAGCAGCCACACACAGCATAAGTGCCGCCGCAAAAAGCGGCGCCAGTTCCTTCATTGTGCTCTGATGCAGGATCACGACCTCTCCAAGTACGAATCCCCCTGTCAAAAGCAGCAATGGATGTTTGATTTTAGTTGCCTCCTATATAATCGAGATCTCTCTCAAACAGGGTATTAAGTGAAATGGTTTCCCTAAATGTCACCTCCTGAGAGCCATTTACCGTAATCTGAACACGGTTCACATTCGAAAGCTCTGACAGGGAATTGACAATGGAGTAAATCGGGATGTAATCCTTCACTTCCAGGGAATTGTTCAAAAACGCCGCGTCAAAATTCACGTAGCAAACGTTTTCATTGACCGAAATATTCAGGATCTTGATATCAGGATTTAATGTTGGCATCAATCCAGGCTGTTCCGGTCCACTGATAAGTTCCTCAACGATCACACGCTCTACCGAAGTATTGACATTGTGCATGACGCTCCGCTTTTCCGGATGCAGCGCAGTTCCGCTTGCATCAGTAAAATACAATATCAGCTCCGTGCGCTCGTAGGCATTGACATCTGTGATGCTGTCCACGAAATCTGCGGCTGAGATGGGACCGGCCGGCATGCCGCTCCGTTCCAGCAACGGCTGGTCTCCGGAATAAATGCTGATATACTCGATTCCTGGCACCTGAGTCAGCGTTCTGGCCAGGGCCGCGCGACAGAGAATCTCCTGACATGCATTCATACTGGTGTAGTTGTTGTCAAAAAACAGATAGAGCACCGTGTCATCCTGCCGGCAGCCCTGGTAAACAACTTTGTCAGATAAGACACTCTGTGCCTCGAGATCTGCCGGAACATGAATCAGACTTTTCATCAGTTCTCCAATCAGTTCCTCTGTGCCTGTTGTCCTGGTACGGTAAGGCTGTGCAATGAGTTTTGTCACTGCCTGGTTCATATAATAAACCTGGTACTCCGATTCGCCCTCCTGCAGTGGAGTTTCCCGCTTCTGACATCCGGCCAGCAAAAGTCCGGAAAGCAGGAGCACCGCAAAAAGCAGTTTTTTTGCGCAAAGGCTCCATGCAAAGCCTCTGCAGTTATGCCTGATTTGTTTCATAGTTCCTCCTGCTAGGCAATGTAGTTTAACGGAATCCGCAGCGTAAAGGTACTGCCCTCTCCTTCTTTGCTGCTCAGCTTGATGGCACCCTTGTGCATCAGCACCACATTCCGGGTGATGGCAAGGCCGAGTCCGCTTCCGCCGGTTTCCCGGGAACGGGCTTTATCTACACGGTAGAAACGCTCAAAAATACGGTCCTGGACATCCTCCGGGATACCAATGCCGGAATCCTGTACCTTCAAGTAGAAGAATTTATGGTCTGCATCCAGAGTTACCCGCACCCATCCCTCTTCCATATTGTACTTGATGGCATTCTCCACCAGGTTTGTGATGGCAAGCGACAGCTTCATCTCATCTACATCGGCTGTTACTTCCCGGATGCTTTCAAAGATCAGCTCCACCTTGCGCCGGTTGGCAATGGGTCTGAGCCGCTTCAGGATCTGCTCCACCAGCACGTTTAAATTGACCTGGCTGATATTTAACTCTGCCTCAGATTTATCCATCTTGACCAGAGACAACAGATCATCTATGATCTTGCTCTCCCGATCGATCTCGTTGGAAATATCCTCCATGAACTCCCGGTACAATTCTACCGGTACCTCCCCCATGCCCATCAGGGAATCGGCCAGCACGCGGATAGACGTGATCGGTGTCTTTAACTCATGAGAGACATTCGATACGAACTCCTGGCGGGACTGGTCTGCCTCCTGCAGCTTTGTGATAGTCTGGGCCACCGAGTTGGAAATATCCCGTGTCTCACGGTACGCCTCTGAGCTGATGTCCGTGTCCAGTGCTCCCTGCTCCACGTGGTGGAGCTTTGCCTGAAACTCTTTAAACGGTCGCACCATCATGGCAGCAGCAAGCACTGCAGCAAGCACCAGGACCAGCACCAAAATTACCTGGAACAGCACCAGACGGTCTCCTACTGATTCTGTAAGCCGTGCCATGGCCTCCGTAGAAGCAGTCATGACAAGAACACCCTCGACGTGCTTATCCGGGGAAAGACTGTATATGGGCATCGCCTGGGCAAAATAATGCTTGTCCCGGTTGTAGCGGCTCACGGTCTCCCCCTGAAAGCTGCGTATCACGGTCTCCGCAATATGCAGGCGGCTTTCCGAAATGTGGAACGTATCCTGCACGATCTTAAAATCCTGGTTTACCACCACAATACGTCCGTTATAGACATCCGCAATGGTCTCGATCTCACTGTTTAAGCTGCTCTTATCTTCCCCGCTCAGATATCCGGTACGGGCAATCTTGCTGCTCAGGATCTGACACTGATTCTGCACTTCCACCATCCGCTCATCGATCTGGTTCTGCTTCACCGAACTCAGGATGGTCTGGGTGCACAGAAACATGGGGACAATACCAAACAGGACCAGGCAGATGGCAATGGGTACCTTTAAGCTGACTACCCGCTTTTTCAGCCAGGGAATCTGCAGCTTTTTCATTTTATAAGCCATAGCGCTTCCGTTCTGACTCTGCGTCAATCTTCCTTGACATAGCCACAGCCAGGGAACCCGGTCCGATATGGCAGGCAATACTCAGGGAAAGCGGCGCACCGTATACAGGTTTGGCCTTCGGATAATGTTCTTCGATCTCTTTTGCAAACTCAGCTGCCATCTCATCATTCTGGGAGTGGGCCACAAACAGCCAGGTATTCTCTGCCTCCGGATCTGCAAAACGCTCTTTCAGATCCTTCTCCACAGCAGCCAGCATGGTGGTGCGGGCCTGCTTCATGGTGCGAGCCTTGGAAAAAGAGTCGAGCTTCTCGCCCTGGATCTGCAGCACCGGCTTAATACGCAAAAGTGTACCAAGGGCCGCCGCCGCCGGGGTGATACGCCCGCCCTTCTTTAAGAATTTCAGCGTATCAACCGTAATGTAAATGCTGGATTCCATCTTTACACGCTCCAGGACCTCAAAGATCTGTTCTCCATTCAGTCCCGCCTCCGCAAGCTCCTTCGCATCCAGTACGGACTGGCGCTGGGTCACGGAAATACGCTGGTTGTTCACAACAAATACCTTTCCCTCGTAATCCTCGGCCAGCATACGCGCTGTCTGGCAGGAGCCGCTTAAGCCGCTGGACATCGGAATATGAACGATCTGGTCATAACCTTCGGAAAACAGTTTATCCCAGAGATCGGTGACATCCTGCGGGGATGGCTGGGAAGTGGTAATATCAGCATCCTCTGCCTGGCGCTTGTAAAATTCTTCGTGAGTCAGGTTGATATCCTCCTCAAAGGTTGCCTCATTGATCATAAACGGCATCGGCAGCACAAAGATTCCCAGCTCCCCCGCCTGTGCCTGGGTAATTCCGCTGTTGCTGTCCGTAACGATTGCGATTTTCATGTTATTCTCCTTCCACGGGTATCTGATCCGGTGTGTACCGGTTATGCTTCAAAATTATTACACTCCATTCTATCTCATTTTAAGAGGAAAGGGAAGTGCTATTTCAGCGGATTGGAAAATGGATTGGAAAATAAGATTGGAAGAGAAATAAATATGTGTTAGAATACCTGTGATTACAAAAAGCAGGGCCGGTACTCACCACTGCAGACCGGCCCGCAGATATCATGATGCAAAGGAAGATCACCCCATATGGAAACCATAACCCTTATTCTTTTTGCCCTAATTCTGACAGCCTGCCTTCTGTTGAAGCTGCCGACCCTGTATGCTCTGTTTGCCGGACTCATCCTCTTTTGCGCCTATGCACTCAAAAAAGGAAATTCTCCAAAACAGATCGTTTCAATGCTCTGCACCGGTGTCCTCACCGCTAAAAACATTCTGATCGTATTTGTCCTGATCGGCATGATGACAGCACTGTGGCGTGCCTGCGGCACGATTCCCTATATCATCTGCCATGCGGCAAAGCTGCTGCGTCCAGAGGTCATTCTGCTGGTTTCCTTTCTGCTCTGCTGCGGAATTTCCGTGCTGACCGGGACCTCCTTCGGCACCTCTGCCACCATTGGCGTCATCTGCATGAGCATGGGAATCTCCGCAGGTACAAGCCCTCTGCTCCTTGGAGGCGCCATCCTGTCCGGCGCATTCTTCGGAGACCGCTGTTCCCCTTTTTCCACCAGTGCGCTCTTAGTCAGCGAGCTGACAAAAACCAGTATCTTCGACAATATCAAAAACATGCTCCGCTCCGCCTGGCTGCCCTTCCTGATCACCTGCATGCTGTACGGCGTTTTAGGCTTTCAGTTTCACAGTCAGGCTGACCAGACAGATTTGACTGCTCTGTTTTCCAGAGAAGTCACGCTCCACCCGGCAGCGCTTCTGCCAGCTGCCGTGATCCTGATCCTGGCCATGATGCGGATTCCAGTCAAATATGCCATGCTGGCCAGTATTATAACCTCTCTTTTGGTTGGATCTTCGATCCAGCATTTCACGCCCGGCAAGCTGCCGGCTCTGCTTCTGACCGGTTACCATGCTGCTGATGCAGAGGCCGCAGCATTTTTAAACGGAGGCGGCATCTGTTCTATGGTAAAAGTTGCAGCCATTGTGTGTATTTCTTCTTCCTACGCCGGAATCTTCCAGCGCACAGGGCTGTTGGATGGGCTGAAAGCAGGGCTTGTAAGGCTGGGCGCACATATCACGCCGTTTGGCGCTATTTTGCTGGCTTCTGTCGGCACCTCCATGATCTCCTGCAACCAGACTTTATCCATCATGCTGACAGACCAGCTTGGCCGTGAGCTAGAACCTGATGCCGGACGCATGGCGCTGGATCTTGAAAATTCCGCCGTTGTCGTAGCGCCGCTCATTCCCTGGTCCATTGCCGGAGCTGTTCCGCTTTCCACCGTCGGCGCACCGATGACCAGCCTCTTCGCGGCCTTTTTCCTGTACCTGGTACCGGTATGTTATCTGCTGACACAGATACCGGCTGTCCAAAAGCGTTAAATAATCGGCTTTTCCAGAAGTCTCTTATTTATAACTCAATTTTTATTTTACGAGCAGTGACTTTCCGGTCATCTCCTTCGGCTGCTCCATACCCATTAACTCAATCAGGGTCGGTGCAATGTCTGCCAGGCAGCCACCTTCTCTTAATTTGTAAGACGGATCTGCATTGACCAGAATAAACGGTACCGGGTTAGTGGTGTGCGCAGTCCACGGTTCGCCGGTGGTGTAGTCTACCAGCTGCTCTGCATTTCCGTGATCAGCACAGATAAACAGAACGCCATTGACCTCCTTGATTGCATCTACAGCTCTGCCCACGCAGACATCTACCGCCTCAATGGCCTTGATAGCCGCGCTCTCCACGCCGGTATGGCCGACCATATCCGGGTTTGCAAAATTGGTGATGATGACATCGTATTTGCCGGACTTAATGCAGTCTACCAGCTTGTCACAGACAGCCGGAGCACTCATCTCCGGTTTTAAATCGTAGGTAGCAACTTCCTTCGGAGACGGAACCAGGATGCGGTCCTCGCCCGGATTCGGTTCTTCTACGCCGCCGTTAAAGAAGAAGGTTACATGCGCGTACTTCTCGGTCTCGGCAATGCGGGCCTGCTTTAAGTTATGAGCTGCCAGGAACTCACCGAAGGTGTTCGTGATGCTCTCTTTCTTAAATGCTACCAACTTATTCTGAATTGTTTCATCGTAATCGGTGAAGCAGACAAATGTAGTCTTGACACGCTCACCGCGGTCAAAGCCGGTAAACTCCTCATCACAGAAGGCACGGGTCAGCTGGCGGGCACGATCAGGACGGAAGTTGAAGAAGATCACGGAATCACCGGTCTTGATGGTTCCCACCGGAGTGCCGTTCTCCGTGATCACGGTCGGCAGCATGAACTCATCAGTCTTGCCGTCATCGTAAGATGCCTGGATTGCCTCTGCGGCATGCTCTGCATGATTACCCTCACCTTTTGTCAGAGCATTGTAAGCCTTCTCTACGCGATCCCAGTTTTTATCACGATCCATTGCGTAGTAACGGCCGGAGACTACTGCCACCTTACCAACGCCAAGCTCTTTCATCTTTGACTCCAGAGCCTCTACAAACTCCTTGCCGGAAGTCGGCGGAGTATCGCGGCCATCCAGGAAGCAGTGTACATAAACTTTGGAGAGACCGTTTCTCTTGGCCAGCTCCAGCAGTCCGTAAATGTGGGTGATGTGACTGTGCACACCTCCATCCGAAACAAGGCCGAACATATGGAGGGCAGAATCGTTTTTCTTACAGTTCTCAACTGCGGCCATCAGCGCCTCGTTGGAGAAGAAATCTCCGTCCTCGATGGACTTGGTGATACGTGTCAGCTCCTGGTATACAATGCGGCCTGCACCCATATTTAAATGACCAACCTCAGAGTTTCCCATCTGTCCGTCAGGCAGTCCGACTGCCAGACCGCTTGCCTGTCCCTTTACAAACGGGCACTGGCTCATAAGCTGGTCCATGATCGGGGTTTTGCCCTCGCAGACTGCGTTAGCCTCACAGTTGTCATTCAGTCCATATCCATCCAGGATCATTAATACCACTGGTCTTTTTTCCATGATAAGATCTCCTTCTCTTTCCCTGCAATCCCGACAGGGTTTGTCTAAAAATTGACGAATCATATACATTGTACTTCACACAGAACAATTTTTCAAGGTGCAATTCTGATTCTGCAAAGGATTCTCATCAAGTTTTTCCAGGCAGCTTTTTCGTTCATGCCTTCTTCCCTGATATCCCGGATTTTTTCTCAGATTTCTCCGGGAAAGCCTGCTCCGATGGTGGCGCGATCTTTCCAAGCCTCACCTGCTCCAGATATTCAGCCAGATCTTTCTCCACTCCGGCAAACAGATAATGCTTGCCCGGCTTTACCAGATTGCCTCGGTCTTCCTCTATCTGGCGGCTGACACGCTCCATGTCTTCTGCCAGATCACTGGCTGACATAAGCAGACAGCCCTGACTCCGGATGATGACCTGTTCCAGACCGTCAGACGTTGCCACCGTTACCCGGTATTTTCTGCCCATCTCATGGGCAAATTTCTCAATATACTGGTCCGCGGTCTCCGCTTCTTTCGTGTAGACCACATGAATATTGTGGTAATCCTGTACGCTTCCTGTTCCTCCCGCAACCTTGTAGGCATCAAATACCACGATCAGGTTGCACCTCCTGTAGCCCTGGTAGTTGCAGAGCATGTCCATCAGGCGGTGGCGGGCACCATCCAGCGTGACCTTCATCAGCTCCCGCAGTTCATCCCAGGCATAGAGAATGTTATAACCATCCACCAGAAGATATTCTTCCACCGGTTCTTCCTTTTTTGTACGGTTATATGTTCCGGCATCGTATACCACCTGGCGCGGGCCGCTGTCATAGGAGAGTTTACGCTTGCTCTCGCCGTAGGTACGGGTAAAGATAGCCTCCAGTTCCTTGTCATCAGCTCCAAAAGGTGCGGATGTACTTCCACCACCACTGTGCGCATTCCATCCACTCCTGTCCGGTTCCGGTGCTGCGCATGCTTCCTGCCCAAGTACCGGAAGTCCGGTCTGAATGTGCATGTAATGCTTCACTTCATACCACGGCACCACGAATCCGGCTCCGTGGGCGCAGAATACAGAGCCGGTCGGATCTGCCAGATCCAGTTCTGCCTCATAACGGGTATTCTGCACCACCTCCACTGCATTATGGCAGGGGAAATACCCCTGCAGCACACAGCTTACACGGCCGCGTCCTTTCGTGTAGGACACGACTTCCCGCTGATAGTTCTGCATGGTGGCCACCGGAACAACACCGCTTAGGACCATATTCTCCCCGTCCACTTCCGGCGGCTCAAATGTTCCCTTCATACGCTCTAAGTCTGTCATGGCACGGCCGGCATATTCGGACGGAACCTCCAGCTTAAACGCGTAATACGGCTCCAAAAGCTGCACACAGCCCTCCGCGGCCGCCTCACAAAGCCCCTGCCGCACCGCGCGGTAGGTTGCCTGCCGGAAATCTCCGCCCTCCGTATGTTTCTGATGCGCACGACCCGCGATCAATGTAATCTGCATATCGGTAATTTCAGATCCGGTCAGAACACCGCGATGGTGCTTTTCCTCCAGATGAGTTAAGATCAGACGCTGCCAGTTCCGGTCCAGAAAGTCTTCACTGCACTGCGCAAAAAACTGCAGTCCGCTTCCCGGCTCTCCCGGTTCCATCAAAAGATGTACCTCCGCATAGTGACGCAGCGGTTCAAAGTGTCCCACGCCCTCAACGGCAGCAGTAATCGTCTCTTTATACACAATGCTGCCCGCATCCAGGCGGATATCCACACCAAAGCGCTCTGCCACCAGGCTTTTTAACACCTCGATCTGCACCTCACCCATAACCTGCACCTGAATTTCCTGTGCCTGCTCATTCCAGGTGATATGAAGCTCCGGTTCCTCTTCCTCCAGCTGCTTTAAATCTGCCAGCATCTTATGGGCATCGCATTCCTCCGGCAGTTCCACCCGGTAAGTCAGAACCGGCTCCAGAACCGGAAGCTCGGACTCCGCTTCCGCCCCGATGCCCTGTCCCGGATACGTGTTCAAAGGTCCTGTCACCGCGCAGATCATACCCGGCATGGCTTCATTTACAGTCTCATATTTCATTCCGGAATAGATGCGGATCTGATTCACCTTCTCCGGCTCTTTTCCTTTTTCCTGCAAAAAATCTTTGACCTTCAGGCGTCCGGAGGTGATTTTCAAATGCGTCAGGCGGCTTCCCTGCTCATCACGGGAAATCTTAAAGACCTTTGCGCCAAATGCCGCGTCCTGATCGCTGTTTATTTCGCCCATCCAGCGTTCCAGCCCGTTCAGCAGTTCCTCCACTCCCTTAAGCTTTAACGCTGAGCCAAAATAGCACGGAAACAGCTTCCGCTGCCGGATCAGCCTGCGGATCTCCTGCTCCGGAATGCTGCCATTTTCCAGATACTGCTCCAGAAGCTCCTCCTCCGACATGGCGATGGTCTCCCAGACCTCTTCCGGCACATTTTCTTTTTGTCCGTCCAGAAGCGCAAAATCCACACAGGACTCACTCAGCCGCTTTTGCAGCTCAGAAAGCAGCACTTCCTGCACCGTGCCTGGCTGATCCATTTTATTGATGAAAAGAAACGTCGGAACCCGGTATCGCTTTAGCAGGCTCCACAGCGTTTCCGTGTGCCCCTGCACACCATCCGCTCCGCTGATGACCAGTACTGCATAATCCAGCACATTCAGTGTCCGCTCCATCTCTGCAGAGAAATCCACATGCCCAGGCGTGTCCAGAAGTGTCACAGTGACATCGCCAAGCCGGCATACAGCCTGCTTGGAAAAGATCGTGATGCCACGCTCCCGTTCCAGGGTATAAGTGTCCAGATAGGCATCCCGGTTGTCCACGCGCCCCAGCTTTCTTGTCGTTCCTGTTGTATATAAAATCGCTTCCGACAGGGTTGTTTTCCCTGCATCTACATGGGCCAGAAGCCCTATGCAGCGATAGCATTCCGCCTTTTTCGAATCCTGCTGTGCCATGAAAAAAGCCTCCTTCTGTGATCGCATAATGAAAAATTATACCACAGAAGGAGACTCCAGTCTACAGCTCCAGCCCCTCCGCAATCCTCCTCAGGGTCTCTGCGGACTGGATCAGCCTTGTCGTTTCATCCTCATTCAATGAGATTGGTACGTGAGTTTCCACGCCCTCCGCTCCCAGCACCACAGGCATGCTCATTGCAATATCACAGATTCCATATTCCCCGTGCATCATCGAAGACACCGGAAGGATTGACCGTTCATTGCGGATAATACAGGCACAGATGCGCCGCACAGACATGGCAATGCCGTAGTAGGTGGCCTGTTTTTTTTCAATGATATCGTAGGCGCTGTTTTTCACGGACTCAGCAATCTCATCCAGCTTCATTTTCGGATTGTCATAGCCGCGCATCGCACAAAAAGCATCCAGCGGAATGCCGGAAATGTTGGTGCTGCTTAATACTGCGATCTCGCTGTCACCGTGTTCCCCTACAATATAAGAATGCACGCTGCGGCTGTCCACCCGCAGATGCTCCCCCAGGGCATATTTCATCCGTGCCGTGTCCAGCACCGTGCCGGAGCCGATCACGCGGTTTTCCGGCAGCCCGCTGAGCTTAAGCGCCGCATAGGTCAGAATATCCACCGGATTTGACACGATGAGAAGAATGCCCGCGAAATTCCGGGATGCGATCCTGGGGATGATGCTTTTGTAAATCTCCACATTCCGATGAACCAGATCCAGTCTGCTCTCATCCGGTTTCTGGTTTGCTCCGGCTGTCACAATGATGACCGCCGCGTCTGCCACATCATCATAATCACCCGCATATACCTTCATGGGCGCCGCAAACGGAATACCATGGGAAATGTCCTTCGCTTCCCCGTCTGCTTTGTCAGCATTTACATCCAAAAGCACCAGTTCTGAAAACAGTTTGCTCTGCATCAGCGTAAACGCTGTCGCAGAACCAACAAAGCCGCAGCCAATGACTGCGGCTTTTCTGGGCTTCATCACATTACTCATAAGACCCTCTCTTTCCTGAATGACAATCCGCACCGGACATGTACAAACCGTCTTCAACAGTCATGAACTCGTTTCTAGTCTTTGTGAGAAATGGACTCTGTATACCAGACTTATGAAATTTTATAAAAAACCTATTGTCCCTGAACCAGCTTTTCCGCATTCTTCATCCAGTCTGCGCGGAAGAAATACACCGCCATGCCGGCTGCGCAAAGCACCCAGGTCAACGGCCATCCCGCGATCACCACAAGAAGATTGTGCGTCATCGGTACGGTAATGGCCAGATAAATCTGCCGGATCACAACAAAGCAGCTAAGCATAAAGAACATGGGAATGCTGGATTTTCCGGCCCCGCGCAGGGCACCGCTCAGGATCTGGACCACCGGAAGACTCCAGTAGGCATAAGAAAACATCTTCAGCATTGCAGCGCCATTGGTAATAACTGCCGCATCGTCTGTAAACAGGCTCACAAGCAGAGCACCTTCCCGATTCATCCAGACGCTTCCGGCCAGAATAATGGCCGAGCACATGACCCATGCAATAAAAATTCCCTGTTTTACCCGCTCAGTCTTTCGTGCGCCGATATTCTGTCCGACAAAGGTGGTGATCGTCATGTTAAAGCTCTGCAGTACAAGCTGTAAAAAACCATCGATCCGGATCGTAGTAGAGTAGCCTGCAATGGCCGCCGTTCCAAAGCTGTTGATATATGACTGCACCACAACGTTTGAAAAAGCCGTAATGCTCTGCTGCAGCGCCGCCGGAAGTCCGACCATAAGGATCTGTCTTATCATTTCCCGGTGAAACCGTATCTTCTTCATCTCTACGCGATAAGCCTCGCTGGTCCGGATCAGCTGACGCATGACCAGATAAGCGCTGACCGCCTGGGCGATCATGGTTCCCAATGCCACTCCGGCTACGCCAAGACGGGCCACACATACCAGAAGCACATCCAGGATCACATTTAAAACACTGGCAACTGCCAAATAGATCAGCGGATCCCTGGAATTTCCGATTGCTCTGAGAATGCCGGAGCCCATGTTATAAAACAGAAGGAACGTAATGCCGGCAAAGTAAATGGTCAGATAGAGGGTAGAATGCGGCAGCACCTCCTGCGGTACACCAATAGCCCGCAGAAGCGGGCGTGTCAACGCAATACCGGCAACGGTAAACAGGGCGCTCAGCAGCACAGTTAATGCCAGCGCACTGTGCACAGCCTGACTCATCTTTTCTTTCTGACCGGCGCCAAAATACTGGGCAATGACTACACCGGCACCAACCGACAGTCCCATGAAAAAGCCTACCAGCATCTGGATGACCGATGCCGATGCGCCGACTGCCGCCAGCGCATTCGTATCCACAAAGTTTCCGACCACATAAGAGTCTGCCGTATTATAAAGCTGTTGAAAAAGATTTCCGATCAGCAGCGGCACGGCAAAAACCAGAAGGGCCTTAAAAATATTCCCCTCAATCAGATCTGTCTGTTTCCCCAACACGTTTATACCTCTTATTTATCCGCCTGATGTTTTTTTAAGTATTCCTCGGTCAGTGCCACTGCATCCATAATGCACTGCGGACAGCTGCAGAGTACCTTGCCGGTCTCAACACCCTTTAACTCACGGCACAGGTAGGAACCGTTTTTTTCTTTGAATTTCTGTACCTGCTCCTTTACCTGCTTGTAGGTGCTTCCTTTCGTCGGCATGCCTTTCTCTAAATCTCCTACGCTGTTGGCAAGCCCGATCACCATCATCATGCCGGACAGGGCGCCGCACATCTCCATCATGCCCATGCCAAGGCCAAAGCCTTCGGCAATCCGAAACATCTCCTGCTCGTCTACCCCAAACTCTTTACAGAAGGTACACGCTACCGCCTGTGCGCAATTATACCCCTGGTCATGCAATGAAATTGCGTATTCTGCTTTTGTACTCATGGTGTTCTTCCTCCGTCTGAATTCTTTCCGGACATAACTGCATATTTTTCTCTGTTATGCCCTGACTCTAATATTCAGTATACTCCGAATTTTTCAGACTGTCCACCTCGCAATTACAGATTATCTAAAAGTGTCTGCACACCAGAAAGCTCCGGAAACCAGGTCGGCATATCCATCCTGTCCTGATGCTCTCCGATCATCTTTTCCATCCAGACCATATTATACCAGCGTCCGAATTTGTAACCGCACTTATAAAATTCACCGACCAGACGATACCCGATATGTGCATGGTAATTCTCGCTGTTGCGGGTCAGATACTCATCTTCCACCTCCGGCACACCGATGCATGCCTCCATATTCAGGATTCCCATAGCCCCGCACACAGTCTCCAGCGCGCGGTTCAGTTTTCCTCCCACACCACAGCGGCGCAGATTTTCCTCTACATAAATGGAAGTCTCCACAGCCCAGTCATAAGCTGCCCTCTCATGAAACGGTCCGACATAAGCATAGCCCAGAATCGTTCCGTCCCGCTCTGCGACCAGATACGGGTATTTCTGTAAAGTGTGACGGATCCGTCCGCGGAATTCTTCCAGCGTTGGAACTTCATACTCAAAGGTGATGGCCGTTTTAATCACATACGGCGCATAAACAGCTAACAATGCTTCTGCATCATCCTCTGTGGCTATGCGGATTCGGATATCATGTTTTTCCATAAAAATATCTCGCTTTCTTACAGCTTCGGCCAGCATTTCGGCAGTTTCGGATTTTCCACCCGTACCGGTTCCGGGTACTCCCGGCCGAACAGTTCCAGTTCTACATGATCCAGGATCTCCGGCTCTACCGGACAGTTCACCTCCACGCCCGGAATTGGGAAATCCACCGGAACCGTAGGCACCTTGGCGATCCGCCGAATCTCGTCCATGCCGGATATCACTTTTCCGAATACCGGATAGACTCCCTTGTGATCCGGACAGTCGCGAAGCGGGAAGAAAAATTCACAGCTGGCCAGTCCTGCCTCCCCGTAGCCGCCCATGCAGACACAGCCCGGATGCGAATCCAGCGGCTCAACTTCCGGATTTAAGGAAAATTCATTTGGGATCAGATACTGAGTTTCCTTGTGCCCAAATGCAGTGTAGCTCATATCCACCCAGTTTCCCGGCACAATGCGCTCAATGGCATGGTGATCCAGGTAACCGTGAGACGCTGTAAAAAGAAAGCTGTTTACCGTGTTCGGCGCGGATTCCGGTAAAAGCTCGATCACGATATCTGCTCCGTTTTCCATATGAAGCGTTGCTATGGGATGTCTCATATTTCGGCTCCTCCCTTATTCAATGATCTGCAGATTCTTCGGGTAATGATTGAGGACTTCTACTCCGTCCTCAGTAACCAGTACCAGATCCTCCACACGGACACCGGTATCTCCGGTTAAGTAGATGCCAGGTTCGATCGAAAAGATCATACCAGGCTTTGCTTCCCAGTTATTTGCCGAGGAAACATCGCCAAACTCATGCTCGGACAGCCCGATGAAATGACCCAGACGATGATTAAAATTCGGTCCCCATCCTGCTTCGGTAATCAGATTTCTTGCAGCCGCATCCAAATTCCGAAGCGGTACACCCGGCCGGATTTTGCTGATGGCCGCCTCATTGGCTGCCCTTGTCGTCTCATAAACCTTCCTGTGCTCCTCACTGACCGTTTTGAAATAGAAGGTACGGGTCATGTCGGAGCAGTAGCCATCCTTGATACAGCCCACATCGAACAGGACACAGTCTCCCGGTTTGACAGCAGTATCATCCGGGGCATGATGCGGATCTGCCGCATTCGCGCCGAAAGCAACTAAAGGCGGGAAGGAATATCCGTCCGCGCCAAGGCTCAGATAAATCCCAAGCATCTGGTCCGCAACCTCCTGCTCCGTCACACCCTCATGGATCAGGCTTTTAAACCGGGCCATGGCCTGGTCATTGATGTCTGAAGCCACACGCATCTTTTCCTGTTCCTCAGCATCCTTCACACCGCGGGTAATATCCACCGCTGCAGAAGCATTCACAAAACCGGCCGCTGCGTTCATCTCCATAAGCGGAAGCAGAAACCGGGCCTTTAAGTCCTTATCCACGCCAAGCACGGCATTCTTATCCAGATGTGCTGCTACAATCTCAGCCACCGGATCTGTATCAGAATACCAGACCTTCTCTACACCAACCTCCTGCGGCACATGGAACAGATGATTTAAAAAATAAGCATGATGTCCGTCAGCCCGCAACAGCAGTGCATAAAACCGCTCGATCGGTGCCATGGACACACCGGTCAGATAGTAAATAGACATAGGATCTGTCAGCAGCATCTGGCTGACCCCCTGTTTCTGTAATTCATCCAGAATTCGTTTTGCTCTTGCTTCGTTCATGGTAAAATCCTCCTCATTTTTTCTTTGCTATCGACAGTTTTTTCTCAAAAATCCCTATCTGCCAAAAGGGGCGCCGCAGACCCTCCGGTCCTCGACGCCGCTTTTTTAAAACTGTGTACGCAGCTTCGGATCCAGCAGATCACGCAGGCCATCACCAATGAAATTGGCTCCCACTGCCATGGTAAAGATTGCTAGTCCCGGAAAACCGGATACCCAGAATTTGTTAAAATAGTCTACACCGTCAGAAACCATCATGCCCCATTCCGGAGTAGGCGGTGCAGAACCCAGCCCCAAAAAGCTTAGGGTTGAGAACATCAGAATCTTGTTTCCGATGTCTGTGGTTGCCATGATCAGTACGGAACTGACACTGTTCGGTATGATTTCCTTCATCAGAATGCGCATGCGGGAAGCACCGAGGGCTTCTGCCGCATTGACATACTCATTCTCCTTCACACTCAAAACCACGCTTCGCATAAGCCTTGCGTAAGTCGGCCAGGATACGATGACCAGAGCAAACATGGTGTTGAACAGATTGGAGCCCATCACCGCATTGATGATCATTGCCAGGATCAGAGATGGGAAAGACAGGATCATTTCCGAGAAACGCATCATGACATTGTCCAGCCACCCTCCCACATAGCCAGCCAGTGCTCCGTAAAAAGTACCGATGACGCCGGCGATCGTCACAGAAAGGCATCCGGCAAGCAGGGAATATCGTCCACCGTAGATCACACGGCTGAAGATATCGCGGCCGAAATTATCCGTTCCGAACCAATGGCTGGCAGACGGTGCGTTCAAACGCAGGGTCAGATCCTGGGTGATCGGATCGTATGGCGCGATCACCGGAGCAAAGACAGCTGCAAGGATCCATCCCAGGCAGATCACAATTCCCAGCGTGAACAGATAATTGGATTTTAATAATTTTTTCAGGGAATATATCATCAGCTGCACCTCACTCTTGGATCGATGATTCCATAAAGAATATCTACCACCGTATTAATGATCATATAATTCAGCGCGATCAAAAGCGCTACGCCGATGATGGCCGGATAATCTGCCGCCATCACGGACTCATAGGCAAACTGGCCCACACCAGGCCATTTGAAAATTGTCTCAACCAGCACCATGCCGCCCAGAAGATTTCCGAGGCCAAGACCAATGACAGTCATAACCGGAATCAGGGCATTTCCCAGAGCATGGCGCATGATCAGCCCCAAACCGCTTAACCCCTTTGCCTTTGCCGTGCGGATATAGTCAGTAGAAAGCGCATCCAGCAGATTGGAACGGGTCGTTCTGGTGATCAGGCCCATGGTGAAGGCTGCCAGCACAATACTCGGCAGGATCAGATGGCGCAGTGCATCCATAGCTTTGGCCGTATTTCCCTCCAACAGACTGTCCAGCACATACATACCGGTCACGGTCTGCGGCGCGGAAAAACTGTTGCTTAAGCGTCCCGGCCCCGGAAAGATCTTTAATTTGTAATAAAAGAAATACAGCATCAGCAGGGCAAACCAGAACGCCGGAATGCTGACACCCGTGACGGAGACAGCACGGACGGCCTGGTCGATAACGCTGTTTCGGCGAATGGCAGAAATGATGCCAAACAGGATGCCGAACAGGGACGCTATCACGATGGAGAACAGGGCAAGCTCCAGAGTTGCCGGATAACACCGGGCCAGATCATCCAGAACCGGTCGGCTGGTGCGGATGGATGTACCAAGATCAAAATGCAGTAAATTGCGGATATAATAAAAATACTGCACGATCAGAGGCTGATCCAGTCCATGTCTTGCCCGGTAAGCCGCTACGATCTCCGGGTCATTTAAGGCTCTCTGGCTTAAGTTCGCCACCACCGGGTCACCGGGAATCATCTTGGTCAAGATGAATACCAGCGTAGCCACCCCAAGCAGCATGACGATCAGATTCACCACGCGTTTTCCAATAAATTTCAACTCTCCCATTTGGTATCTTTCCTTTGTTATTTTACATTGATTTCAGTCAGGTCGATGGTATAGGAATCGAAGATATCTACGCCTGCCAGACGGGTGCTGTGTGCAATGTGAGCCGGTGCCTGTGCGATGACAATGAACGGCCCATCCTCATACATGGCATCCTGGATTTTTCCAAGAACGTCTGCACGTGCCGTATCATCTGTCGCTTCCATTGCCTCCTGATACATTGCCGCAAGCTCCGGATCCTTCTCAGCTGTCCAGCCGGCACGCTGGCCAACCACACCGCCCGGTAAGAACTCGAGCTGTACGTTCGGATCGCTGTAGTCAACGCCCCAGTACATCACTGTAAATCCAAGGGTTCCGTTACGGTATTCATCACCGTAGCCTGCGGCCCAGGCCTCGGTCTTGATATTCACATTAATGCCGATCTGGGACAAATCATCTTTTACCTTCTGAGCCAGATCGGTCAGCAGAATACCTTCCATGTCCAGGTCAGAAACGGTCATATCTACATCAAAGCCATCCGGGTAACCTGCGTCTGCCAGAAGCTGTTTTGCCTCATCTAAATTGGTATAATCATCCGGGCGCTGACCCTTGCTTCCCATAAAACCATCCTGAATGATGGAATACGGAGTCAGTGTACCATCGCCGCATATCATGCGGATACCGGAGTAATCCAGTGCCTTGCGGATTGCTTTCTGCACATCCGGGTCAGAAACCGGACCGCCATACTGCTCATCCATGTTCATCATAACGAAGCCGATCATTTTGGTAGTGCCGTCAACCACCTCTACGTTATCGGCAGACTTTAATTCCTCCATGGTGTCATCCGTCAGGTTTAATGCCACATCGATATCGCCGGTGGACAGCGTCATCATCTGTGTATTTGCATCCGGCTGGATCTTTAAGATATATTTGTCTACATTCGTTGCCTCACCCCAGTAATTCGGATTCTTCTCCAGAACTACTTCCTCATCCGGAGTATAGCTTGACAGCACATACATGCCGCTTCCGGCGCTGGTGCTGTCAAGGAAGCTCTGTGCGGTATCGGTGCTGGAAGCATCCTCCGCATCCGTTCCTCCGTTTTCTTTTACCACTGCGCTGTCCAGGACAGCCATGGAAGAGTAGGTCAGCTTAGAAAGGATGGCGCTGTCCGGCTGATTTAAGTGGAATACTACCGTTTTGTCATCCGGAGTTTCAACGCTCTCAATCGTATCACAGATAAAGGACGGGTTTCCCTTTAAGTTCTTGGTACGGTTGATGCTGAATGCAACATCGGCAGAAGTGATCGGGTTTCCGCTGGCGAAATTCAATCCGTCTTTTAAAGTGACTGTCAGGGTCAGACCGCCATCAGAAAACTCATAAGAATCAGCCAGACATGGCTGCGGGGTTCCGTTGTTCTCATAAAACTTAAAAAGATTTTCATAGCAGGCATTGGCAATAAGCTGTGGATATTTCTCGTACACATGTCCCGGATCAAGAGTGGAAAATCCGGAGCCCATGGCTACGATCACGGTATTGCCGTTTCCGTCTGTGCCGGTTCCTGCCTCAGCACTTCCTGTTGTTCCTGCTGCAGTGGTGCCATCTGCTGCCTGTCCGCCGCCGCATGCCACAAGGCCTGCTGCGACTGCCATGGAAAGGGCAATGGCTGCAATTCTTTTCTTTTTCATAATATTTTCCTCCTCTTATTCATATAAAAGACAGGCCACATAGTGTCCTGGTTCTACCTCTTTTAACTCCGGCACTTCTTTGGAACACCGGTCGCAGGCCTTTGGGCACCGGGTGTGGAACCGGCATCCGGACGGCGGATCGGACGGACTCGGGACCTCACCGGTTAACCGGATACGCTCCCGGCGGTCTGCCGCATCTACCTGTGGGATAGCGGAAAGCAACGCTTCCGTATAAGGATGGTACCGCTTTGCGTAAAGCTGGTCATATGCTGCGATCTCCACCATTTTTCCCAGATACATCACACCAACCCGGTCACTGACCTGATATACCACATTTAAGTTATGGGAAATGAAGAAATAGGTCAGTCCCAGCCGTTCTTTTAATTCCTGCAAAAGATTCAGCACCTGGGCCTGCACCGATACGTCCAGTGCGGATACCGCCTCGTCACAGATGATCAGCTCTGGCTCCAGGGCAAGGGCCCGGGCAATACCGATCCGCTGCTTCTGTCCGCCGGAAAGCTCGTGTGGATAACGGCTTAAATGATAAGTATCCAGCCCTACCAGATGCAAAAGCTCCTCAATTCTGGCATTCACATCCAGCTTCCCGGTCATATGGTGGATTTCAAACGGTTCCATCAAAATCTGGCGAACTGTGCGCCGCGGATTTAAGCAGGCTGACGGATCCTGAAAGATGATCTGTGCTTTCTTTCGCATCTGCTTTAGAGCTCCGCCCTTTAAGCCTGAAATATCTTCCCCGTCCAGATAAATGTGTCCGGCTGTAGCCGGGATCAGCCGGATCAGGGTGCGGCCCAGAGTACTCTTCCCGCATCCAGACTCACCTACCACGCCAAAGGTTTCTCCCTTCATAATATCAAAAGAAACATCATCTACCGCACGTACTGCGTTCGCTTTCTTTTCTTTTCCTTTAAAATAAACTTTTACATGGTCGGCATGGACCAGCACCCTTTTGTTTTCCGGATTCTCTGCACCGGTTCCTGCACTGCGATTCTCATCTGCCATTGCCGTCACCTCCCATTGTTTCTGTTTCAGAAGCAGCTTTCGCTGTTTCCGTCTCGCACAGCCAGCAGCGCACCTGCCGCGCACCATGTTCAAACACCGGCGGCTCCTGCTGTCTGCAGCGCTCTGTCGCCTTCGGGCAGCGTGGACAGAAACGGCAGCCCTCAATATACTCCGTTGGGTTCGGTACCATGCCTTCAATGGTAGAAAGCGGTGCCCGCTCCTTTGTGATGCGCGGGATCGCACTTAAAAGTCCCTGGGTATACGGATGCAGAGGTTCTTCAAAAATATCCTCTGCAGAGGCTTTTTCAACCATGCGGCCGTTGTACATGACCATCACGGTATCA
This sequence comes from Ventrimonas sp., assembly GCF_048380235.1. Classification (NCBI taxonomy): domain Bacteria; kingdom Bacillati; phylum Bacillota; class Clostridia; order Lachnospirales; family Lachnospiraceae; genus Ventrimonas; species Ventrimonas sp. The sequence continues at coordinate 40,106 of NZ_DBFCCJ010000042.1, forward strand.
CATAATTCACTCACTACGCCCAGATCATGCGTAATAAACACCACAGAGGTATTCATGCTCTGGTTCAGATCACGAATCAGATCCAGAATCTGTGCCTGGATCGTCACATCCAGCGCCGTGGTCGGCTCATCTGCGATCAGGATCTGCGGCTGACAGGCCAATGCCATTGCGATCATCACCCTCTGACGCATACCGCCGGACATCTGGTGCGGATATTCATAAGCACGAGCTGCCGGATTGGCAATGCCGACTGCCTCCATCATGCGGATTGCTTCCTCCATGGCTTCTTTCTTTTTCATGCCCCGGTGCAGACGCAAAGATTCTGCGATCTGCTTTCCACAGCGAATAATGGGATTTAAAGAAGTCATCGGCTCCTGAAAGATCATAGAAATCTCATTTCCGCGGATTTTCTGCATTTCCCGTTCAGAAAGCTGCACCAGATCGTTTCCGCGATAAAGGATCCGTCCTCCTGTCACCTTTCCCGGAGGATTGGGAATCAGCTGCATCATAGCCAGGGAAGAAACACTCTTTCCGCTTCCGCTCTCACCCACAATGCCAAGCTTCTCACCCTTTTTCAGGCTATAGCTTAAATGATCCACCGCCCGCACAGTTCCCGCCATGGTCTTAAATTCCACACAAAGATCTTTGATTTCCAGTAATGTTTCCGCCTGATTCATACTTATACTCTCGTTTCTATCAGTTTAAAGTGGCAAAGCGTCAGCGTAAAAAAAATACGACGCATTACACTGCCATAGTATACGTGAGAGAATACCATATTTTAGAAAAAATATCAAGCAAAACAGCGCAAAAATACAGCCCCGGACTTTGGACCCGGGACTGTGTTTTTCATTGTTTTTTTATTTTACGCGGGTCAGAAGCCCGATTGTTTCGCAGTTTGCGGTTGCAGGAAACATATCCACAGCACAGGCCTTTTCCAGCTTATATCCATGCTCCTGCAGGACCACCAGATCTCTGGTCAGGCTGGTCGGCTTACAGGAAATATAGACCATGCGGTCTACGCCAAAGTCAATGATCTTCTCCAGAGCCTTTGGGTGAATCCCGTCACGCGGCGGGTCCAGGATGATCAGATCTGGCTTATCCTTTAGTTCTCCGATGACCTTCAGCACATCTCCGGCAATGAATTCGCAGTTGTCCAGTCCGTTTCCAGCTGCGTTTTCTTTTGCTGCCTCGACAGCCTCCTCCACGATTTCCACACCTACAACCTTATCGGCCACCGGCGCGATGATCTGGGCAATGGTTCCTGTTCCGCTGTATAGATCAAAGACCACCTTGTCTTTTGTCTCACCCACATAGCTGCGGGCCGTCTCATAAAGCACCTCTGCTCCCAGAGAGTTTGTCTGGAAGAAGGAAAACGGGGTAATGCGGAATTTTAAGCCCAGCAGTTCCTCATAAAAGAAATCCTGTCCGTAAAGGATGGTGGTCTCATCGCTCCGGACCACATCGGCCAGACTGTCATTGCGGATATGCAGGATCCCGGCAAAGGTTCCCGTAAGCTTTAGTGCCTGCATACAGGAGAGCCAGCCGGCCAGCAGCTCCTGCTCAGACAGCGGCGTGGTACACTCCTCTGTCACGCCCAGATCGTCTGTCTGACCGGAAGTAACCAGTGCCACCAGGATTTCCCCGGTCTTTACCGCCCGGCGCACCAGCAGATGACGCAGATAACCAGTGTGCTGCATCTTCTTATGATAGCTGATATGCTTTTCTGTAAAGTAGTTCAGGGTGGCTGTTAAAATCTTACAGAAATCCTCATGCACGATCTGGCACTCCGGCGTATTCACGATATCATAAAAGCTGCCGCGGCGGTGCATGCCAAGAGCCAGTGGGCCGTCCTTATACTCATCCCCGAAGGAAAACTCCATCTTATTGCGGTAGCCATCGGATATCGGGCTGGCCTTGATGCCCTCAAACTCGTAGGAATCACAGACTTCATCTAACAGGGCTTTTATCTGGCTTTTCTTGATTTTTAACTGTTCCTCATACGGAAGGCTCTGATACAGGCAGCCTCCGCAAACTCCAAAATGCGGGCAGGCATCTTCTGTTCTCTCCAGCGGTGACTTTTCCAGTACCTCTAAGAGACGTGCCTCACATTTGCCTTTTCTCTTTTTATTTATCACAAACCGGATCTTCTGCCCCGGAATAGCATTCTTGACGATGACCCGCTCGCCATCTACATATAACATTCCCTTATTGGGAAAATCAATGGTCTCCACGACCGCTTCAAACATATCTCCCTTTTTCACGTTCTATCTCCCAAATGATATTTCTTATGAAGTTTCATAGGACGCAATTTCCTATGAAATGAAAAAGAATGTGCCAAGGCACATTCTCGCGCCGAGGCGCGGTTGCTTCAGCAACCATCTGCCTTTGCGCCGAGTGCGCATCCTCGCGGAGCGTTTTTGTATGATAGGACGCAATTTCCTATCATACAAGAAAGGCGTATCCCGGTCTGCGAGACACGCCTGATTCTGATTATTTTCTGATTTGATTTCCGGCTTTGCCGGCTTAAGCATCCTGCTGATTATTTCTCGTCATCCTCATCCTCAAAGAAGTCATCGTCAAAATCGTCATCGAAATCATCTTCGAAATCCTCCAGGTAATCCGGAGTAAAGAAACGGTATACACCGTATGCGATGGCTGCAACAGCTGCTACCACGCCAATGATGGCAAGGACCCAGAGAATGCAGGTTTTCTTCTTCTCCTCTTCCTCTTTTCTGTGTAAGAACTCATTTAATTTGGTGGAATTCATGATTTCTTCCACACGTGCCATTGCGTCTTTGCTCATGTTATCAAAACGATTCATACTGCCACATCCTTTCTACCATATTCCTGGCTCTGTTTCCAAAGCCATACCATTACTTGGATTATATCATTATTTTTCTGTTTTTACTATCCTATTTTATTCAAAAATATATTTTGTATGTATTCCTTACAGCTTCTGAAGCTTTGCAAAGGACGCAAACATTTTCTTGACTCCGGCTGTGTCAAAATTCACGGACACCTCAAAATCCTTCGTGCCGTCCTTCACACTGAGCACAGTCCCCTCTCCAAACTTGATATGGCGGACCCGGTCGCCCACACTGTAATCCAGAGCTGCCGGCTTCTGCACGGTAAAGGCCTTTCCAAAGCCCGGACTTACCGGTTTTGCACTCTGTCCGGCAGAGGAAGCATTCGCCGGTTTCCGGTCAAAGATACTGCTTAAATCCTGTCCTGCCACTCCGCCAAAGCCGGAGCAGGCACTGTCTCCGGTTCCGGACACATAGGATGCCGTCCGGGATGCGTAGGAATTGGACTTCATGCCAAACTTGCTGACGCCCAGACGGCTCTGATTCTTATTCCACGGCAGTGTGTCATCGTCATATGCATCCTGATTGACGCTTCGGCTCACCCTCGGCTCAAGCTTTTCCATCTGGATCAATTCTTCCGGGATCTCATCCACAAAACGGCTCACTTTAGAATAATGGGTCTCGCCGTTGATCATGCGCATGCGGGATGCGGTAATGACCAGGCGCTCCTTCGCACGGGTGATGCCGACATAGCAGAGACGACGTTCCTCCTCAAGCTCTGTCCGGTCATCTGACATAATGGACATGCGGCTCGGGAACAGTCCATCCTCCAGGCCGCTTAAGTACACCACCGGAAACTCCAGTCCCTTAGCACTGTGCAAAGTCATAAGCGTAACCCGGTTTTCAGAATCATCCATCCGGTCCACATCGGCTACCAGTGCTACCTGCTCCAGAAATTCATCCAGGGACGGGTGCTCCGCGTCTTCACTGTAGCTGACCGCCTTGTTCATGAGTTCCTCAATGTTTTCCATACGGGTCTGAAACTCAATTTCGCCCTCAGCCTCGAGTTCCTCCTTATAACCGGTGTCTGCGAGAATCTGCTCTATCACCTCGCGAATGGAAGCACCGCCATCTAAGGCATCCCGGAAATCTTCAATCTGACCTGTAAACACAGCTACCCTGCCGGCTGTCTTGCCCAACCCAGGCACGGCTGCTGCCCTGGCACAGGCATCATAAAAGCTCATGCCCTGCTCCGATGCCCAGGCTGTGATCTTGCCGATGGATGCCGTGCCAATGCCGCGCTTCGGCACATTGATAATACGCTGAACTGCCAGGTCATCCTGCCCGTTGGCAACGGTCTTTAAATAGGACAATATGTCCTTGATTTCTTTTCTCTGATAGAAATTTACGCCGCCTACAAGGCGGTATGGCACGTTGTGCTCAATACATTTTTCCTCCAGCAGACGGGACTGGGCATTGGTACGGTAAAGAACGGCATAGTCCTGATAATCCCGTCCATCCTTCAGGATATCCCGCACGATGCCATCGGCCTCCTCGTAAGCCTGCTCATACTGATGGAAGATGACCGGAACACCTTCACCGTTAGCTGTCCACAGTGTTTTGTCCTTACGACCCTGATTGTTACGGATAACCGCGTTAGCTGCGTCAAGGATATGACCTGTAGAACGATAGTTCTGCTCCAGCTTGATCACCTTTGCTCCCGGGAAAGCACTCTCAAAATCCAGGATATTGCTGATGTTCGCACCTCGGAACTTATAAATGGACTGATCATCGTCGCCCACCACGCAGAGGTTCTTATATTTTCCTGCCAGCAGCTCAATGAGGCGGAACTGGGCCGTATTTGTATCCTGGTACTCATCTACCATAATGTACTTAAACCGCTCCTGATAATACTCCAGCACATCGGCATTGGTACGGAACAGATCAACCGTCTTAAAGATCAGATCATCGAAATCCAGTGCATTGTTCTTTTTTAGCTCCTCCTGATAACACTGGTAAACCTCTGCAATCTTTTTTGCACGCCAGTCCCCCTGTGCATTGAGACGAAATTCCTCCGGACTCATCAGTTCATTCTTCGCACCGGATACAGCAGTCAGCATGGCACGGTCCCGGAATGCTTTCGGGTCCAGCTCCAGCTTCTTTAAAATCTGCCGCATCAGTGTTTTCTGATCATCTGTATCGTAGATGGAAAAATTGGTATTGTAGCCGAGATGATCTATGAAACGCCTCAGAATCCGCACACAGGAGGAATGAAAGGTGGAGACCCACACACTCTCAGAGCCAAATCCTACCAGATTGTCTACACGATCCCTCATCTCTCCGGCTGCCTTATTGGTAAAGGTAATTGCCATGATATTCCATGGATTCACGCCCTGTTCCTCAATCAGATATGCAATGCGGTGCGTCAGCACCCTGGTCTTTCCGGATCCTGCTCCCGCCAGAACTAAAAGCGGTCCCTCTGTGCAGAACACGGCCTCCTTCTGTCTGTCATTTAAGGTATCATAAACTGCCATTGTGCTGTAATCCTTTCAAAATCATTGATAAATGCTCGTTACATCTTACCACAAAAAAAGGGGCACCGCAAACCTTTGTTCACGATGCCTGTCTTATTTTTCTTTTCAGATTATTCAGCGTATGCAATAGCCTCGATCTCAACCAGTGCACCCTTCGGAAGTGCTGCAACCTCAAAAGCTGCTCTTGCCGGGCAAGCACCCTCAAAGAAGGTAGCATAAACCTCGTTCATGGCGCCGAAATCAGCAATGTTATTTAACAGAACGGTGGTCTTTACTACGTTAGCCATGCTCAGTCCGTCGCTCTCAAGAATGTTCTTGATGTTGGTTAAGGACTGCTTCGTCTGTGCTGCAATGTCTGCGCCTGCAAACTCGCCGGTAGCCGGGTCGATTGGGAGCTGACCGGAAACAAATACAAATTTGTCTGCGTGGATTGCCTGAGAGTATGGTCCGATTGCGGCCGGAGCATTGTTTGTTGCTAATACTTTTTTCATAAGAAATCGTTCTCCTTTGTTTAATCTTTGTAATTTCTTATTATAAACACTCCGGATAGAAAATTCAATCCCTTTTCGCAACGATTATTACTTTTTGTTAGTTTTAAAACTTTTCGTTTTATCTCGATCCGTGTTTTCCACTTGCTATCTGGTTTTCAATACTATATAATAAAGTGCAAGAGGTGACATCATGAAAAACAATTCCGAAAGACTATCCGATATTCTGAGCTGGTTAGATTCCATCTCCTATATCAAAACAGAGAAGATTCCCGAAGTGGATTTATATATGGATCAGGTAACTTCTTTTATGGAGGAGCACTTAAAGAAGACCAAGCGCAGCCCGGAGGACAAGGCCCTCACCAAAACCATGATCAATAACTATGCCAAGAACCGCCTGCTTCCCGCTCCGGTCCGCAAAAAATACAGCAAGGAGCATATTCTCCTGCTGCTGTTCATCTACTACTACAAAAACCTGCTTTCCATCGGAGACATTGAGCAGCTCTTCCGTCCGGTCACCGAACAGCATTTCCATACCGACAGCGGACTGAATCTCAGCGATATCTACGAAGAAGTATTCTCCCGCGAAGCCCTTCAGATGGATCGACTGAAAGAGGATATCCGTGCAAAATTTGAAGACAGCTGTCTTACTTTCACGAACACAGACAGCGAAGATCAGGAGTATCTGCAGCTGTTTGCCTTTATCAGCGAGCTTTCCTTCGATGTCTATCTAAAAAAGCACATGATCGAGATGCTGATCGATCAGCTCCGCGAGGAAAGCATCCCTGATTCCAAAACAAAGAAAGCAATCAAAAAGTGATGCCGCATGCGCATCACTTTTTGATTGCTTTTTGATATTAGTTTTCACTCTGCGTTTCTTCCTGATTTTCTGTCTGTCCGTTGTCTGCTGCCTGTCCCGCTGCAATACGGGCAAATACCATATCATAACCATCATTTCCGTAATTTAAGGATCGGTTCACGCGGCTGATGGTTGCGGTAGATGCTCCGGTCTTGTCCGCAATTTCAAGATAAGTGCGCTTTTCACGCAGCATCTTTGCCACCTCATAACGCTGAGACAACGATAACAGCTCATTGACTGTGCACACGTCTTCAAAAAAGATATAGCACTCCTCCGGCGTTTTTAATGTTAAAATAGCTTCAAACAGATGATCTACAGCCTCTGTCTTGATTTTCTTGTTCATTCTGTATAATTCCCTTCTTAAAATGCATCCTTCTGCTGTTTTACTTTTAACAGTTTATCACACTAAAATTGTAAAGTCTATAGTTCTAACGGTATTTTTAGTTCAGAAAATGCCTATCCGTGTACAGTAAGAATTTCTCCACTACATGGGCCACGCCGTCATCGTTGTTGGAGAAGGTAACATAATCGGCCGCACTGCGCACCGGCCGAACTGCATTTTCCATGGCTACGCCAAGTCCGGCAAACTCGATCATGGAAAGATCATTATAACCGTCACCGCAGGCAATCATCTCCTCCCGTTCCATGCCAAGCAGCTTTAACAGCTGTGCCAGGCTCTGGGCCTTGTCAATATTCCGCGGCAGAATTTCCAGGAAAAACGGATCAGAACGATATACACTGAAATTCTTTCCCAGTGCCGCTTTCACACGAGCCTCTACCAGTGCAAGGTAATCCCCGTCATCCAGCATAAGGAATTTGGGAACCGGAAAATCCAGATACTCTTCCAGATTATCTACCTGCTTCAGTTTCAGATGATTGATCCTGGATTCCAGCTTGGCGTAGCGGTTTTCCGGATTATTGGTAAGGATCTGCGTATCCTGATAGGTCAGAATATCTACCTGCTCCTTTTTCGCCAGCTCGACAATGCGGCGGTTGGCCTCCACCGGAAGTTCCTGCTTGAAAATGGCTTTCCTTGTGCAGCAGTCCGTGATCATGCCTCCATTGAATGACAGGATATAACCGCCATAGTTCTCCAGTTCAAGTTCCTGCGCCAGAGGCACTACGCCGTAGGTCGGCCTGCCGGAAGCCAGAACTACCTTGATTCCCCGCTTCTGCGCTTCCATCAGACTCTGTTTTGTTCTCGGAGTGATTACCTTGTCCCTGTTGGTTAAGGTTCCATCCAGATCCAGAACGATCATTTTATAATTCATAATCTTTACTCTCCATGCAAATAATCTTCTTTCATCATACCACGAAAATGTCCGTTTGTCACAGACATTTTCGTGATTTAGCGTATTAAATTACCCGTATGCTATTTTACTGCCTGCTCTGCGAATTCCGTTGTTACCAGATTCTCATACGGCACACGCGTCTGCAGCTCTCCCGCTTCCTCCAGAATATTTTCCAGCAATTCGAAACTGGACCTCTCAAAGATCAGATTCTCCTTCCAGGTATCCTGATCCTGATACCGTTTCACAATTTTTGTGATATTTTCCAGCGGAGTATCTGAAAACTGCGGCTGGATGGTCTTTGCGATTTCTTCCGCTGTGTGGGAATTCACATAATCCATTCCTTTCTGGAGCGCGCTTGTAAACCTCTGGATGAGATCCGGATGCATGGCAAGATAGCTTTTCTTCGCACAGTAAGCTGTATACGGCACGTAGCCGGAATCCGTTCCCAGAGATGCGACTACATATCCGTTTCCTTCCAATTCCAGTCCTGTAGCAAATGGCTCAAATTCCACCGTATAATCCGACTGGTCACTGGTAAAGGCTGCTGCTGTCAGGCCAAACTGAATACTCTGATCCATAGTCAGGTCTGTTTTGGGATCAATTCCGTTCTTTTTTAAGATATACTCAAAGACCATCTGCGGCATACCGCCTGCACGTCCGCCCAACACCCGGCTGCCCTTTAATTTCTGCCAGGTAAAATCCGGATCCGGCTGACGTGCAACCAGAAAGTTTCCGGCCCGTTGGGTCAGCTGCGCAAAATTGACTGCATAATCCTCCGCTCCCTGGGCGTAGGTATAGATGCTGGCTTCCGATCCCATAAAGCCGATATCCGCATCTCCTGCCAGCATGGCTGTCATGACCTTATCTGCCCCTGCCCCGTTTACCAGAGTCAGATCGATCCCTTCTTCCTGAAAATATCCCAATTCGATGGCAGCATACTGCGGTGCGTAAAAAATCGAATGTGCCACCTCATACAGCGTTACCGGTGTCCGGCCGGATGTTTCCTTCCCACAGCCGCACAGCGCTGCACACGCAAGAAAGCCTGCCAGCAGAACCCGCATTGCTTTTTTCATACTTTTCAAATCCTCCCGAAACTGTTCTTAATACCTACATTGTATGACAGCCGCCATCTCACGTTTCCGTTTTCGGGTTATTTTACTCAGACCTGAGACTCCAGACGCGAAAAACAGCCTGCAGATAGTCCGAAAATCCAGCCTGCTCTACATCACCCGCAGTCAGAATATCCACTTCGCCCAGTGCCTTTCCATCCAGTTCATAACGCAGCACTCCGGCTTTCTCACCTTTTGTAACCGGAGCCTGCAGCGCTTCCGGCAGCAGAAGCTTTTTTTCTATCGAAGAAAAATCTTCCCCACCAAGACCCAGATAAGAGAAGCCTCCCGCATACTGAAGCTGCACTGAAGATTCCACGCCATCCCTCACTTCCATAGCCTGGAGCATTGGCATCTCCTGGTCCTCATAGAGCCTGCAATTTGCATATCCATAATTTAACAATATCTGGGCATCCGCGAAGCGTGCCTTGTAATCCGGTGCCGCCATGATCACTGCGATCAGCCGCACGCCATCCTTCTCCGCAGTAGCGGACAGACAGTATTTTGCCATGGATGTAGAACCGGTTTTTAAGCCGGTCACACGATAGTTCGTTGCCATTTTCAAAAGTCTGTTCGTATTGGAAAGCCCAAATTCCCTGCTCCCCTGCTTCGTCACATGAGTAATATTCTCCATCCATATAGTGGAATAATTATGAATCTGAGGATATTTCGTAATCAGCTCCCGCGACATGACAGCAATATCCCGGGCCGTAGTAAGATGTTCCGGCGACTCCGTCAGACCACAGCAGTCTACAAAGTGCGTGCCTGTCATTCCAAGTCCCTTTGCCCGCTCATTCATACTCTGAACAAAGGCAGCCTCCGAACCCGATATGTATTCCGCCATAGCTACAGATGCATCGTTGCCTGAAGCAATGACAATGCACTTGATCAGTGTTTCTACCGTCTGAATTTCCCCCTCCTCCAGAAACACCTGGGAACCACCCATGGATTTTGCGTGAGCACTGGTCACCACCTCATCATCCAGCCGTATTTTTCCTGCATCGATGGCATCAAAGATCAGAATCAGCGTCATAATCTTGGTAATGCTGGCCGGACTTCTCCGCTCATCCGCATTCTTTTCGTAAATGATCTGTCCTGTAGAAGCCTCCATCAAGACCGCGCCGGGCGCCTGAATCTGTAACGTCTGGCTGCCTTCCGGATTCTTCTGCTCTGTCCGGCTTTCCGCTGTCTGATACCGCATTTTCTGCTCTGCCCGGTTTTCCGCTGTCTCATATCGTATTTTCTGCTCTGTTCGGCTTTCCGATGTCTCATATCGTATTTTCTGTTTCGTCCGGCTTTCCATCGTCTGGCAGCAGCTTTCCTGCACCGTGATGTATCCCCGGTTTTTTTGTCCTGCCCAGGCAGATGAAACAGTCAGATCTACCAGCAAACTGACGCACACAGGCATTACTGCCTGCTTCACAAATTTTCTCACAGTTTTTCCCCCCTCATCACTGCGCAAGCAGCAATCTCTTTCACTGCAATCTATGGCTATTTTTCCAGTTCTATGCTATGATGGAAGCAGGAAGAAATTTACATAAATATAAAGGGGTTTACCATATGAATCTATATTATTCCGGCAAGTCTTACAGGCGCAGTCACCGCCGTTCCAGGTTGCCGCGCTTTCTGGCGGCTTCCGCCTGCATTGTACTGATCGGCGTGCTTGGAACCGGTCTTTTTTTTCTAAAAAAACAACATCAAAACCATGAACCCGGCAGCACCAGCGGCATTGTCATCTCCACGGAGCCAGACAATAGCGAAGCCCCCACTGAGGGGGACGGATTCGTAATGCCGGAGACCCCGGCTGCAGAGCTGCTCCACCAGGCCTATCTGCTGGCTTCCGGTTATGACTATGATGCCGCTATCGAACTGTTAAAAGGTTCCGAAGAATTTGCTACTGATCCGGAGGTCGTTTCTGCCATTGCCGGATACGAAACCACAAAAACAACTCTGGTTCGCACCCCCATCAGCAAAATCACCCACGTGTTTTTTCACACGCTGATTGCAGATCCATCCAAATCATTCGACGGTGACCGGGATGAGAACGGCTACAATCAGGTCATGACCACCATCGACGAATTTAATAAAATTCTGGAAACCTTATACGAAAAAGGATATGTTCTCGTAAAGCTTCATGATATGGCATACGAAACCACAGATGAAAACGGCAATACTGTCATGAAGGCAGGAGACATCATGCTGCCGCCTGGCAAAATCCCGTTTGTTATGTCCCAAGATGACCTTTGCTACTACCCATACATGAGCGGAGACGGCTTCGCAGACCGTATTGTTATCGGTGAAGACGGAAAGCCAACCTGCCAGATGGTCCTTGATGACGGCACCGTCACTACAGGAGACTACGACCTGGTTCCGATCCTTGAAAAATTCTGCGAACAACATCCTGATTTTTCCTACAAAGGTGCACGCGCAGTATTGGCCTTTACCGGCTATGAAGGCATTCTCGGCTACCGTACATCCTCTTCCTATGCCGGTTCTGAAACTTATGAGCAGGACCGCCAGGCAGCTGCAGAAGTTGCCCAATGTCTGCGGGAGCATGGCTGGGAGCTTGCCTCCCACAGCTGGGGACACCTGGATCTCGGTACTGTAGAATGGGAGCGTTTCCAGTCTGACACCGACAAATGGGAATCCGAAGTCGAATCTCTGATTGGTCCCACCGACATCATCCTCTTCCCATTTGGGGCAGATATAGGCGACTGGCATCCATACACCATGGAAAATGAGCGCTTCCGCTATCTTTACAACGCAGGCTTCCGCTACTTCTGCAATGTCGATTCCAGCCAGTACTGGATACAGCTCGGCGATGATTACCTGCGCCAGGGACGAAGAAATCTTGATGGCTACCGAATGTGGAAAGATATGACCGCAGAGTCAGAAGGGCGATCCCGCAAGCTGGAGGATCTGTTCCACGCCGAAGACATCTTCGACAAATCCAGGCCGACCCCGGTTCCAGATATGTAAAAAACACTCCAAACTTCAAAAGCTGCTGGTGAACTTACGCACCAGCAGCTTTTCTTATGCCTGCTCTCTCTCTTTTCAGCTTTCCAAAGAACAGATAGTAAATCACAAACAGTACTGTTGTGGTAACCCAGGTCAGCGGATAGCTGAACATGATCGTATAAATATCACGCTTTAACGGCACAGCGATCAGAATCCATCCAACCCGCAGAACACAAACTCCCAGCAGGCTGATGATCATAGGACACCAGCAGTCTCCCACACCACGCAGGGAACCTGACAGAATCTCGATAGCCACATACTCCACATACAGGGGCGCCAGATAACGCATCATGGCAATGCCTATAGAAATAACATCCTGATCTGTGGTAAACAGCTCATACCCATACACACCATATCGGTAGATGAAAAATGACATGCCAAGAGATGCAAGTACCGTCATGACCATGCAGGTCCGCACACCACGGTGCACCCGATCCATCTTTCCTGCACCGTAATTCTGTCCTACAAAGGTCGTAATCGATATGCCAAAGGCATTGATCATCATCCAAAACATGGAATCCAGCTTACTGTATGCCGCCCACGCCGCCACCGTATTGGTTCCAAGCGAATTGATGCCCGACTGGATAATGACATTGGAAAGGCCATACATCACAGACTGCATGCCCGCCGGAAGGCCTATGCGGATGATGCGCTTCAGCATCCGCCCATCCAGGCGGAGTTCCCTTAACACAAGCCGGTGCATATCCCTTGTGCGGATCAGACAGACTACTACCAGAAATGCACTGAAAAGCTGGGACAGGATCGTGGCAATGGCCGCTCCCACAACTCCCAGACGGAAAAATACGACCAGCACGATGTCCAGAGCAATGTTGACCATACAGCTTGCCGCCAAAAAATACAGCGGTCGTTTGGAATCTCCTACTGCACGCAGAATGGCTGCCCCCACATTATAAACCAGATTGGCAATGATACCGGCAAAGTAAATTCTCAGATATACTACCGAAAGCCCCAGCACATCTTCCGGCGTTCCCATAGACTCCAACAGAAACGGTGCCAGACCGATTCCCACAAACATGAGCACAATTCCGGAAAGGATACTGAACATCAATGCTGTATGAACCGCATATCCCACCATTTCCGGCCGTTTTGCCCCATAATACTGGGAAACGATCACTGATGCACCGGATGACAGGCCTACGAAAAAGCCTACGATCAGCTGCGTCAGCATACTGGTGGAGCCTCCCACCGCCGACAAGGCTTCCTTTCCCACAAACCGTCCCACGATCATGGCATCTGCCGCATTATAAAGCTGCTGGAAAAAAGTCCCAAACAGGATCGGAAAGAAAAAGAACAGCAGCTGCTGCCAGATGATGCCCTCCGTGATCTGATTCCCCTTTGATTTTTCTTTTGTCATGCTGCAAAAACCTCCCCATTACTGTCCTTTCATGATAACGTATTTTCTATTTTTCGTCAATTCCCATCCCTGTATCCAAGAAGTAATCTAAAATTAAAAATATCTTAAAGCTTTTTTGTCCCGTACTTGCTATAATGACAGAACGATTAAGTTTGGAGAATTATTATGCAAAAATACCGAAAATATCTGGCTCTTCTGTTTCTGACGGCCGCTGCAGCCACCGTCACCGGATGCGGCATCTCTGAAAAAGAGGCCAGCATTACGTCCGGCGCGCAGACTGCCCATATGCAGACAGACGAAGAGCCTGCCAATATCGTCCTGATCAATAACATTTATTACTACGATACAGGTCGGACTGTTTTCAGCATTCCCGATCACACAAACGGCACCATCCATTCTGTGACAGCTTCTCAGAATACCCGGCCACAGAAAAATGAAGAAGCAAATTTTGACTGCCAGGGAGCTGCCTACTGCATTCTTGCTGACGGTGCTGCTGCTGTTATGACTGATGAAGCCTCTGGTACCTATGAACTGTTTCTGGCCGATGACACGGTAGAATTCCAGGGTGTCTGCAAAAAGAAAAAAGAAATTTCTTCTGACACCTTGAAATGGCTGAATTTTTATTACAGTCTTTCCGAGTCAGACCGCAATGCCCTTTCCATGATTCCATCCGAATTTGCCGGACAGATTTCCGGAAACAGCATGAGCACAAATGAGACGAGTACCTCCGACTCTTCTTATCTGGAAGCTCTTACCCAGGAGGAACTTGACGCCACAGAAGCACTGGCACAATATTACTTTACCGAGGAGGTTACCTCCTTTGAGGGTGTCGACCAGATTTACCCCGCAGATTCTTCAGATCCACAGTACCATAACAGCGGTATCGAAGATGATTACGGTCCCGGCAACATCATTATCTACCGGGTTCTGACCAATCTCGACCGCCGCGACGGCAACCCATTCCGCTACATCAGCATAGCAAGAAAATCCAAGTCCGATGACTGGAAAATCATCAACAGCGGATTCTAATTGCAATATAATGAATAATCAATAGAGTCCGAAGGTTCGGTCAGACCATACAGAATAAGCAGATGCTGTGAAATTTTGTACTTCATTCGCTCCGCCGCCTATTGCCAGACCTGCGAGCAAAACTCGCGTGCTCTGCACGCTCAGACAATGCTCTCCGGTCTGGCGC
>NZ_DBFCCJ010000043.1:0-1185 GCF_048380235.1 Ventrimonas sp.
CATCTCCACGCGCGGCTTGAAGCCGGATGCTATCCACTACTGTGAACTTGTCTTTGATGTCAACTCTGCCTACTTTGACAATCACGGCGGCTATGAGTTCGCCAAGCAGTTCTATGAGGATGCCTACAAAGCAGCCGTTCAAATCGTGGGCGGTGAGCAGTATATTCTCTCGGCTGTCATGCACGCCGATGAAATCAACCGTGCCATGACCGAGGCACTAGGCCGGGAGATCTACCACTACCACCTCCATGTGGTCTATGTGCCTGTGGTGGAAAAGCAAATCCTGTGGTCGAAACGCTGCAAGGACAAGGCACTGGTCGGTACCGTAAAGGAGACTGTCATGCAGGTCAGCCGGAGTAAGAAGTGGGCATCTAAGCCTCTGCTGGACGATGCTGGAGAGCCCATCCTGCAAAAGAACGGCAAACCCGTCCTGAAGAAGTCGTACAGCATCCTGCAAGACGATTTCTTCAACTATATGCACAATGCTGGGTATACCGATGTAGAGCGCGGCGAACGTGGCAGCACCGAAGAACACCTGACCGTCACCCAGTTCAAAGTTCAACGGGAGCAGGAACGGCTGGACTCCCTGACCGCCCAAGCCGACCAAAAGGCGCAGTCGCTTGCCAAAACCAGTCAGACCCTCTCCAAAAAGGAGAAGGAACTTGCCGCTGTTCAGAAAAAGGCCACGCTCACAAAAGAAGCCCTCATTCACGCGCGCGATCTGGATTATATCGGTAAGCGAACCTTCCTCGGCAACTATTCGCTGACCGAGGAAGAATTCTCCAAACTGAAAAAGCAAGCCGACCACGGTTATATGATGGACGTGGAGAACCGCCGCCTAAAAGAAGAGCTTTCCACCGCCAAGAAGGAAGCTGCTCATTGGGGTCAAAAGTATCATGAACTCTGGTACGAAGTGAAGCCCTATCTGGACGCCCTCCACCGTGCGCCTGAACTGGTTCGCAGCTTTCTGGAAAAGATTCTTGCCCCCAAGCAGGAGCGCACCATGAATGTGCCGCAACGAAACCGCAAGCGTGGGCAGGATATGGAACTTTGATTTTCGGAGGATACCATTTGAACAAAAAGAAGAAGTCGAACAAATCCGGCTACCCGGATGAAGCAATCAAGGCGCTGGCACGTTGCTTTTATCCCTCCATGGTTGAGTTTTTCAACAGCGAGGAAGGCCAG
>NZ_DBFCCJ010000044.1:0-1375 GCF_048380235.1 Ventrimonas sp.
CATCAACCGGTATTTTATCGACCACCCGGAAATGGTGTTGGGCAGACAGGAGCCGGTAAGCACCGCTCATGGTATGGACTACACCGTGAACCCTATCGAGGGACTGGAGCTTTCCGACCAGCTGCATGATGCTGTGAAGTACATTCATGGCACTTATCAGGAGGCAGAGCTGCCGGAGCTGGGCGAAGGCGAAGCCATTGACACCTCCATTCCTGCCGACCCAAATGTGAAGAACTATTCCTATGCCATTGTAGACGGGCAGGTGTACTATCGGGAAAACAGCCGCATGGTGCGCCCTGACCTCAACTCCACCGCCGAAGCCCGTGTGAAAGGTCTTGTGGGACTGCGTGATTGTGTGCAGGAACTGATCGACCTTCAGATGGATGCAGTGGTTCCAGACAGCACCATTACCCAAAAGCAGGCGGAACTGAACAGCCTCTATGACAGCTTTTCTGCAAAATATGGCCTTATCAATGACCGTGCAAACCGACTGGCCTATGCAGATGATTCTTCCTATTACCTGCTCTGTGCGCTGGAAGTCATCGACGAGGACGGGAAACTGGAACGTAAGGCGGATATGTTCACCAAACGAACAATCAAGCCCCATCAGGCAGTGGCTACTGTGGATACGGCAAGCGAAGCACTGGCGGTGTCCATCTCGGAAAAAGCCTGCGTAGATATGAGCTATATGAGTCGGCTTACCGGAAAAACAAAAGAAGCACTGGCCGGAGAACTGCAAGGCGTGATCTTCCGTGTGCCGGGACAGCTGGAACAGGACGGCACACCCCATTATGTGACTGCTGATGAATACCTTTCCGGCAATGTACGCCGCAAACTGCGTCAGGCGCAGCGGGCGGCACAGCAGGACCCTTCTTTTGCAGTCAATGTGGAAGCTCTTACCGCCGCCCAGCCCAAAGACCTGGATGCGTCGGAAATTGAGGTGCGTCTGGGCGCTACCTGGATTGACAAGGAGTACATCCAGCAGTTTATGTACGAGACCTTCAACACCCCGTTTTATCTCCAGCGCAGCATTGAGGTCAACTATTCCTCCTTTACTGCTGAATGGCAGATCAAGGGGAAATCTTCTGTATCCTACAACGATGTGGCAGCTTATACCACCTTCGGAACCAGCCGCGCCAACGCCTACAAGATTCTGGAGGATTCCTTAAACCTGCGGGATGTCCGTATCTATGACACCATAGAGGACGCAGACGGAAAAGAGCGCCGCGTACTAAACGCCAAGGAGACCACTCTGGCTGCCCAAAAACAGCAGGCTATCCGGGAAGCCTTTAGGGACTGGATCTGGAGAGACCCGGAGCGCCGCCAGACTTTGGTGCGCCAGTATAACGAAGAAATGAACTCTACCCGTCCCCGC
>NZ_DBFCCJ010000045.1:0-69268 GCF_048380235.1 Ventrimonas sp.
GGCTCTCCTTTCTGTTAAATAATACGTTCTCGTTGCAATGAACTTTAATTTTTTACAACTCAAACTACCTTTGTTTACTTTCTCTCCAGATAATGTCCGTATATCAAAAAATCCGCTTTGCCGTCGTCCGAAAACGAAATAGCCTTTTCCCTGATATGAGACTTTATCGAATAACCGATAACCTTTTACCAGATATGTGGCTTGATTCTGTTTCCGTATTCCACCTTTCAGAATTGTCAATTTGTGAATCTGGCGGTTATGACAACGAACTTTTTTCTGATAGTAATACTCACCGCTTGGAAATGCATCCGGATTTCCGCTGATACACCTTGCGTCAACATAGTGCTCTTTTGGTAAGTTATGCTCAATTCGCGTATGTTTCGTGATATATCCGTATGTGTTATGCACTAAAGCAACAGGTTCGTACTGTTGCTTTAGTGCTTCGTAGAAAGCCCATCGCATAATTCCCATAAATGCAGCATCCTTAAATCGCATACCGCGTTTGACGGTCTTCGGTAGCTGTACGGCACCTTTATGATAACCAGTATGACAGATCTCACAAAAACACCTGCAGGTACCTATTTACGTAATCTAATGATTACACATTCTCTCCTAACGTAGTGCTCGAAACACTTAAGCTAGTCAATCAGGCTTTTACAAGCCCCCACTTCAAGCCGTTAGGTTAAGTGGTGGGTAATTGACCGTTCTCGTTTCCTCTCAACCATTTCATGCACCGGATTACGGATTTTTGCTTTCCTTATCCACCGTTTCATCCGGTTCTTCATTCACTTCGTCTTCGTTTGCCAGCAGGGCCGCGTCTTTTTTCCGTTTCCGGTGCTTCCGGAATACCGTGATGCCCACAACCGCCCCCACGATCACCACAGCCGCCAGAATGATTTTTCCGTACTTCTGCACCGGTCCCGGCTCTTCCTGGGGCATCTCATCCATGCCGCTCATGTCCATGTCATCCATGTCCGGAGCCGGTTCACTGACATAGAGGGTCAGCTCCTTCTCCACCTCCGACACCTCGCCGTTCTCATCCTCATAGGAAATGATGACCTTTACCTTGCCATCATCCGTGGTGGGAGCCGAACCGGTTACCATGCAGTCAACATTTCCGGTCTCTCCGGATTTGATATTTCCCACGTAGGTGTCCGTTGTCTGGATGGAATCTGCTTCAAACCGGGCCATAACGTTGTAAAGCGTTACCTTGCCGGTATTGTTGATGCCAAACATCACATTGGATTCCTCACCCACGCTAATAGAATCCGGCATCACCTCAAAGGTTCCGGTGTTCAGGCGAGGAATCTGCTTGACCGGAATGTCCACCGACATAGTGCCCTCCGCATTCTTAAACTCCGGGCTGTCATAATTTGCCTTTATGGTGAGTCCGTAGGAGCGCTGGTCTACTCCGGACCGGGAGATCATGCGGAAGCTTACCTGGGCAGACGCGCCCGCTCCCAGGGAATGGATCGCCACAGAGCTGGAACCGGATTCCGTGGTAAATACCGGACTGTCAGACACCTTTTCCGATTCCATGGTCAGCAGAATATCCGAAGCTGACACACTGCTGGACGCGTTCTTGACCGTCAGGAGCAGATTAAAGCTTTCTCCTGCCACGATCGTCTCCGGATCCGTGGTGTAGCCATCGACGATGAGACGGGCCTTGGTGCGGTCGTGCTCATTGAACTCTTCATAATCGTCCTTGGTCGGCTTGCTCACAATATGTACAAAGAAGGAAGTCTCATAGGTCTTTAACTCCTCGCCGGTCGAGCTGTCGGAGTAATAGATCTTCATCGTGATCGGATAATAGCCGGTATAGGATTCCTTGCGGATGGCAAAGCTGTAATCCAGCTGGACCGTCTCATCTACCGCGATTTTGTCAAACATCCTGTCGTAGTTGGCATCGTTGATCTCAAACGGGAACTTGGCGCTGTCCGCGTCGAGGACCATGCTGGCCTTCACGTTGTACACGGTAGCCGGACTGTTGTTACGCAGACCGATGGAAAAATTCATGACATTCGGGTAAACACCACGCGGTGCGTCCTGCCCCTCTCCCAGAACAAAATCGTAGGTCTTGTTGGTGTCATCGTCGTCGGTGGAGGTGGAGGTGGATTTGGTGATCCAGACGCGCAGGTCCTCATGGCCGATCCAGCCTCCGTCCTTATCCATAACTACTACAGGCACCTTATAATAACCCTCTGACAGATCCCGTCGTACCGTACCGGTCAGAGATACCTTCTTCTCTTTTCCGTCTGAAATGCTTCCGATTCCCTTTGGATGATCGGTATCGTTTAGCTTTCCGGTCACCTCAAACGGAAAGGAGTAACCATACTGGCGGTCCTCCTCGTCCTCATCCCAGATCTCGCCTCCGCTGGTATCGAATGCGATCTTTGCGTCTTTGATCTCGCTTCCGCTGGTATTCTTAATGGTAAAGCTTACCGTCAGGGATTTTCCTGTTTTTCCCCGCTGGATCTTGTCGGAGTATACGGATACCTCCGATGCGTAGGCCTGTACCGGCGCTGCGGCAGGTACCGCTCCCGCAAACAGCATGACTGCCAGCGCAAATGCCGCCAGCCGCTTCCATCTCATTTTTCTCATGACTCTTCTCCTCTATGCAAAGCATCCTGCATCTCCTGCACTGCTTCCTGTGTTTCTTTTTTCTTTTCCTCGATCTTTAAGATCTTTCCGTCCACGATGTGGAACTGCCGGTCCGCAAATCCGGCTATGTAATTATCATGGGTAACCATAACCAGAGTCTGCTGCTGTTCCCGGACAATACGCTGCATCAGCCTTAACACCTCCATGGTCGTCTTAGAATCCAGGTTTCCGGTCGGTTCATCCGCAAAGATGATCTTGGGATCCACGACCAGTGCTCTCGCAATGCCTACGCGCTGCTGCTGGCCACCGGACATGGCGTTTGCCATGTGCTTCATCTGCTTTTCCAGCCCCACCAGCTTCAGATATTCTTCCGCCCTCGCATTGCGGATTTTCTTCGGTATACCGCGAAACGACAACGGAAGCGCTACATTTTCCACTGCGTTTAACGTTTTCAGCAGGTTGTAGGACTGAAAAATAAACCCCACATTCTCCCGCCGAAACTGCACCAGCTGGTTCTCATCCATCCGCTCCATATGCTTTCCGGCTATGATGATCTCACCCTTTGTCGGCTTTTCCAGACCGGCCAGCATATTTAAGAGTGTGGACTTTCCTGAGCCGGACGGGCCGACTATGGCACAGAACTCACCCCTGTACATGGTAAAATCCACACCATTCAGCGCATAAACCTTGTTTGTGCCCACCTGATAGATTTTATATAGGTTCTTCACCCGGATGACGGGTGTTTTCTTTTCTTCCATAAAATATGCTTCTCCCTTTTGCAGATATTTCCTGGCTAAAACCGGCAAAGCAGCTTCCTGGCATTCCTGTCTGCTCATGCACATCATACCATGAACCTGTCATTTTTGATATCCGCTTTTTCTTAATCTTCCTTACGGATTCATTACATACTCAGGCAGGAAAAAACTATCCAAAAAACTGCAGGCGAAACCCGCCAATTTTTGGATAGTTTTTTCTAAAAAAGGGACTGGTAATCTAACATATTTTCCGCTATAATGTCCTAAGACCTGCGGTCGGGGATCCGTCCGCCAGAGAAAAAGCAAAGGAGATACGTTATGAGACATTTGTTGAATCCGTTGGATTTTTCCGTTGAAGAGACCAACGAGTTATTGACACTGGCATCCGATATCGAACACAACCTCAAAAAATATGCTCACGTTTGTGATGGCAAAAAACTGGCTACTCTTTTCTATGAACCAAGTACAAGAACCCGTCTTAGCTTTGAATCCGCTATGTTAAGCTTAGGTGGCAGCGTACTTGGTTTTTCTTCGGCCAATTCCAGCTCTGCAGCAAAAGGCGAGAGTGTTGCAGATACCATCCGCATGATTTCCTGCTACGCAGATATTGCTGCCATGCGTCATCCGAAAGAGGGTTCTGCACTGGTTGCTTCCATGCATTCCCAGATTCCGGTCATCAACGCAGGTGACGGCGGACATCAGCATCCGACCCAGACCCTGACCGATTTAATGACCATTCGTTCCTTAAAGGGCCGTCTGGACAACTTAACCATCGGTCTTTGCGGAGACTTAAAGTTCGGACGTACCGTTCATTCCCTGATCAACGCTATGGTCCGCTACCAGAATGTCCGTTTCGTACTCATTTCCCCGGACGAGTTAAAGGTTCCGGAATACATCCGTGATGATGTGCTCCGCGCAAAGGGCATTGAGTTTAAGGAAGTCAGCAACCTGGATGAAGCAATCCCGGAGCTTGATATTCTCTACATGACCCGTGTTCAGAAAGAGCGTTTCTTCAATGAGGAGGATTACATCCGCTTAAAAGACAGCTACATTCTGGACAAGGCAAAAATGGCACTGGCTAAGGACGATATGTACGTGCTGCATCCGCTCCCGCGTGTAAATGAGATCTCTACTGAGGTGGATGACGACCCGAGAGCAGCTTACTTCAAGCAGGCTCAGTACGGTGTATATGTTCGTATGGCTCTGATCATGACTTTACTGGAGGTGGAAAAACCATGTTAAATATCAGTGGATTACAGGAAGGCGTTGTTCTGGATCATATTCAGGCTGGCAAAAGCCTTGACATTTACTATCACCTTGGTCTTGACCGTCTCACCGACTGTCAGGTAGCCATCATCAAGAACGCGCGAAGCAACAAGATGGGCCGCAAGGACATCATCAAGGTTGAGGGCCCGATCGACAACATTGACCTGGATGTACTGGGCTACATTGACCACAACATCACCGTCAATGTCATCCGTGACAACAAGATCACCGAGAAGAAAGCCCTGAAGCTTCCGAAAAAGATCACCAACGTGATCCGCTGCAAGAATCCGCGCTGCATCACCTCCATTGAGCAGGAGCTGCCGCACATCTTCTATCTTGCAGATGAGAAGACTGAGACTTACCGCTGCATGTACTGCGAAGAGAAATACGGAAAGTCCAAATAACTTTATTTTCTGAATGTTAAAAGGAGTATGGCCTGAGAAATCCGGTCATACTCCTTTATTATTGTCTGATTTTACAGTTTTCTCAGAATGCTGCCCAATTCCTCCACAGTCTCAGCAATATGGCAGGCCCCGGCGTTTTCCAGTTCAGCGCGGCTTCCGTAGCCGTAGAGGACACCAACCGATTCCATGTGGTTCTGTGCTGCTCCGATCATGTCGTTTTCGCGGTCTCCGATCATGACGATCTCATCCGGATTGGTAAGTCCGCAGCTTTCCATGACATAGCGGATCACATCCCCCTTATGGATTCTGTTCTCTCCCATATCAGCTCCGCCGATCATCTCAAAATACTCTGCCAGCCCAAAATGCTCTATGATCTTCACAGAATACTGCTCCGGCTTTGATGTTGCCACATAAAGCTTATAGCCTTCTTTTTTCAGGCTTCCGAGAAGCTCCGGTATGCCCGGGTAAACGGCATTTTCAAACATCCCCTTAGTCTCAAAGTACTCACGGTAAATGCCCACGGATTTTCTGGCCTTTTCATGATCGAAGCCATAGTATTTCATAAAGCTGTCCACCAGGGGCGGACCTACAAACACATTCAGGCTGCTCTTATCCTGCACAGAAATACCATAGTGATTCAGCGCATATTCCACAGAATTGGTAATTCCTTCTGCCGAATCGGTGAGCGTTCCATCCAGATCAAAAAAGATATATTTTTTCATAGTTCCTCCTTTTCTTTTCCTGTCGTTCTAACAGTATAGCAGAAAAAAGGAAAAGCTGCCACAGGGACAGCTTTTCCAGATAAATTGCGATATGCAATTGTGTCGTGATTAGATCTGCGGACCAGCTGCAACCAGAGCCTTGCCTGCTGCGTTGCCTTCGTATTTTGCGAAGTTCTTGGTGAAACGCTGTGCCAGGTCTTTTGCCTTGGTCTCCCACTCAGCAGCATCTGCATAGGTATCTCTCGGATCGAGGATGCCGGTGTCTACGCCCGGAAGCTCAGTCGGGATCTCGAAGTTGAAGTACGGAAGCTGTTTGGTCGGTGCAGCGTTGATGGAACCGTTTAAGATCGCATCGATGATGCCGCGGGTATCCTTGATGGAGATACGCTTGCCGGTACCGTTCCAGCCAGTGTTAACAAGGTATGCTTTCGCGCCGCTCTTCTCCATCTTCTTAACGAGCTCTTCTGCGTACTTGGTCGGATGCAGCTCCAGGAATGCCTGGCCAAAGCAAGCGGAGAAGGTCGGTGTCGGCTCAGTAATACCGCGCTCGGTACCTGCTAACTTAGCAGTGAAACCGGACAGGAAGTAGTACTGGGTCTGCTCCGGAGTCAGAATGGATACTGGCGGAAGTACGCCGAATGCATCTGCGGACAGGAAGATCACGTTCTTAGCTGCCGGTGCTGCGGAGATCGGACGCACAATGTTCTTGATATGGTCGATCGGGTAAGATACACGGGTATTCTCGGTTACGCTCTTGTCTGCGAAATCAATCTTGCCTTCTGCGTCAAGGGTTACGTTCTCAAGCAGTGCGTTTCTCTTGATTGCGTTGTAGATATCCGGCTCGGAATCCTTGTCGAGGTTGATAACCTTTGCGTAGCAGCCGCCCTCGAAGTTGAATACGCCGTTGTCGTCCCAGCCATGCTCGTCATCACCGATGAGGAGACGCTTCGGGTCGGTAGAAAGAGTGGTCTTTCCGGTACCGGACAGACCGAAGAAGATAGCGGTATTCTCACCGTTTAAGTCAGTGTTGGCGGAGCAGTGCATGGAAGCGATGCCCTTTAACGGCAGGTAGTAGTTCATCATGGAGAACATACCCTTCTTCATCTCGCCGCCGTACCAGGTGTTAACGATAACCTGCTCACGGCTGGTGATGTTGAATACAACTGCGGTCTCAGAGTTTAAGCCCAGCTCTTTGTAGTTTTCCACTTTTGCCTTGGATGCGTTGTAAACAACGAAGTCCGGCTTGAAATCCTTCAGCTCTTCAGCGGTTGGCTTAATGAACATGTTGGTAACAAAGTGTGCCTGCCATGCTACCTCTACGATGAAACGGATAGCCATGCGGGTATCTTTGTTTGCGCCGCAGAATGCATCGACTACAAACAGTCTCTTGTTGGAGAGCTCTTTCTTGGCGATTTCCTTAACAGCTTCCCATGCCTCTTTGCTAGCCGGATGGTTGTCGTTTTTGTACTCGTCGGAGGTCCACCAAACGGTGTCCTTGGAGTTCTCGTCCATAACGATATATTTGTCTTTAGGTGAACGACCTGTATAGATACCAGTCATAACGTTGACAGCGCCAAGCTCGCTGACCTGTCCCTTCTCATATCCTTCCAGAGTCTCTTTAGTCTCTTCCTCAAATAACATCTCATAAGAAGGATTGTAAACCACCTCAGTGGTTCCGGTAATACCATACTGACTTAAATCGATATTTGCCATCTTCATTCAGCCTCTCTTTCACTTTACTCGATATCATTTTTACCGAAATTCGCGTTTATTATCTCATTGTGTGAAGAAAAAGTCAATATTTGGAATTAAAATTTCCATAACAAAATACGCATGCAGCCCATAAGTTTTGAATTATGTATACAGTGTTTTTTCAAATTTTCCCTTATGCACAAAAAGGAAATCCAGCCGGACTTCCTTTTCGTTTTTATGCTGTATAACGCTATTTACATGTTTATGTTTACTTATTTAAAGAACTCATGCTTTTCGTGCTGGAACAGGTAGGTCAGATGATGGTCGAACCAGCTTACATTGCCGGAACGGGACCGGATACGGTTCATAAAGAACAGCGCCCCCTGAGAATAATCCTCTCCGGAAAGGGCCCGGTTCACGGCTTCCACCGTCTTCTCCGATACGCTGCAGCTGTTTAAGCGCCCGTCGCTGACCGGGGAAAACTGAGAACGCTGATAAACCACATCCGTGATGGTAGACGGGAACTCTGCGTCCCGCACACGGTTTAAAATGACATTGGCTACCAGGATTCTTCCCTGCATGTCGCATCCGCCTGCCTCTGCTTCCACGATGCGTTTTAAAACCTCATAGTCCTGGTCGGAAAATGAGATGACTGAGAATGCGCGGACTGCTTCTGCGGCCGCATGACGGCGCTCCTCTTCCGCTTTTCTGGCAGCCTCTTCCTCTGCCTGTCTGCGGCGTTCTTCCTCGACACGCTCGATTTCCTGTGCGGTCTCTTCAATGACCGCCTTCTGTTCCTGACGTACAGCATTCTGTTCCTGTACTGTTCTTGCTATTGTATTGCCCACAAGGAGCTGGCCATTTTTCAAATTGTCAGGATCTGTAAGACGCAGTTGTACCTTTGCTTCCGTTAACAGTTGCGTTTCCCCAGATACTTCTTCCGCGGCCTCCTCCGGTGCTTCCGTTTCCGGAGTCTCTCCGTCTGAGGTCTCAGCGTATGCAGTCAGGGCATTGTGTCCGCCTGCCGCAAATCCGGCTGAGGAAAAAGTCATTACGGCTACCACGGCAGTTCCGGCCATGATCACAGCCGCACTGCGGTATAAGCGCTTGGTCATGTTCACCACCGGGGTGAATATGTTTTTTACCAGCTGGCACACCGCCTGGAGAAATGAGCAAAATGGATACATATTCTACTCCTTTCAATCAAGTGATTCCCTAAAAATGGTATATTTTTGACTCAAAGTGGGAGTTAAGTCCTGAAATCACTCGTTTCTTTGTGACAGGCGATATTATAGTGGGGGACAAGCAAAACTGTCAATAAGTTTTTCCCACTTTTGTCATATCTGCCATCCGGAATTTTCAGGAATTTTCCCTTTTCTATAGCTTTGCACAAAGATCCTGCTTATAAACCGGTGTTTTTTTGTTTCATATTTCTTTCAAAGTGTTAAGCAATTATTACATTTTTGTTAATTATACCGTCATAAAAAAAGAGTCGAACAACGTCGACTCTTTTTTATGTAAATCAATTTTAAATTATCCGGTGGTAAGGCTGGCATATTCTGCCTCCGTGTAGGCTTTTAAATCTTCCGGATTTAAGATCACCTGAGCGCCGCGAATGCCGGCACTGACGGCAATTTCATCAAATAAAACTGCTGTTTCTTCTATATAAGTAGGAAACTTTTTCTTCATACCAATAGGAGAACAGCCACCCCGGATATAGCCGGTGGTCGGAAGCAGCTCCTTCATGGGAAGCATCTCCACCTTCTTGTCTCCGACGGCTCTGGCAACCTTCTTTAAATCCAGTTCTTCCGCTACCGGAATGCAGCAGACCAGAAATCCCCGCTTTTCCCCTTTTAAGACCAGGGTTTTGAATACGCTGTCCGGATCTTCTCCGATCTGGTTTGCTACGTGGATACCGGATAGGTCGTTCTCATCCACTTCGTACTCCTGAACGCGGTATGCAATACCTGCCGCATCCAGAAGACGCATCACGTTTGTTTTGTCCTGTTTTTGCTGTTTCATAAGTTATTTCTCCGGAATTACGATTTTGCCGGCAACCGCGCAGGCTGCAGCAGTTTTTGGGGAGGCCAGATAAATTTCCACCTTTGAGGTTCCCATGCGGCCCAGGAAGTTGCGGTTGTTGGTAGCAACCACGCGCTCACCGTCGCTTAAGATGCCTCCGGTCCGTCCGCAGCAGAGTCCACAGCCCGGATGCGTTACGATTGCGCCTGCTTCCACGAGCGTCCTGATCGCGCCGCAGGCCGCTGCCTCCTGGTACACCTTACGGCTGGCCGGTGTGACAATGAGCTTCACATACGGAGCCACGCTCTTTCCCTTTAAAATTTCAGCGGCTGCCTGCAGATCCTCCAGACGGCCGTTGGTGCAGGAGCCGATGAAGACCTGGTCTATGACGGTGCCCTCCAGCTCGCTGACGCTGCGGATCTTGTCCACCTGGGACGGGCATGCCATAACCGGCACAAAGTCCTCTGCCTTATAATGAAGCTCCTTTAAGTAAACAGCGTCCGGATCACCTGCCAGGCTCTTCTGGAAATCATCCAGCTGAATCTCACAGTATTCCTCTGTTTTCTCATCCGGAGTAAACAGCGCGCACTTGGCTCCGGCCTCAATGGCCATGTTTGCCATCGTAGTACGGCTGGCAATACTCATGCTCTTTACGGCAGAGCCGGTAAACTCCAGGGCACGGTAGGTTGCGCCGTCTGCGCCAAGATCACCGATGAGGCGCAGGATCACATCTTTGGACATGACATTGGACGGAAGCTTGCCATCGATCACAACCTTGATCGTCTCCGGCACCTTGACCCAGAGAGTTCCGGTGCCCAGAATGGAAGCCATCTCGGTGTAGCCGATGCCGCTGGAGAATGCTCCCACACAGCCGTAGGTGGTAGTGTGGCTGTCCGTTCCGAACACTACATGCCCCGGCTTTACATAGCCTGCCTCCGTCATCAGCTGATGGCAGATGCCGTCACTTCTGTGAATATTTTTGATGCCATACTGCTCTACAAATGCGTCTCCCACGCGGAAATGGCGGGTGTCGTCCTGCTGGCTGGCCGGAACCAGATGGTCATAGATCAGAACAACCTTATCCGGATCCCAGACCTTGGCAAAGCCCATCTCGTGGAACTTGTCCACGATAAACGGAATCATGATGTCATCTAACATGACGCGGTCCACGTTCACTGTCACAATATCCCCCGGCTTTACCGCTTTACCGGTATTGTGTGATAAAATTTTTTCAATAATTGTCTGTCCCATACTATCCTCCTAATCCAGTCCGTTGCGCCTGCGCATGGCCTTGACCAGGCCGCCGGCCTCAATGATCTCCATCAGGTTCTCCGGCAGGGAAGCGATCGGGTATTTTTTACCGTTGTAGTCCACATCCTCATTCACGGTCACGGTGATCGTGTCACCCTCTTTTACTACATCGTGAAGCTCCGGCTGTTCCAGCAGAAGCAGACCGTTATTTAACGCGTTGCGGTAGAAAATGCGGGCAAAGGACTTGGCAATGATGCAGGGAATGCC
This sequence comes from Ventrimonas sp., assembly GCF_048380235.1. Classification (NCBI taxonomy): domain Bacteria; kingdom Bacillati; phylum Bacillota; class Clostridia; order Lachnospirales; family Lachnospiraceae; genus Ventrimonas; species Ventrimonas sp. The sequence goes on from NZ_DBFCCJ010000045.1 coordinate 10,981, forward strand.
CAGCGCCTTGATCACCTCCGGTGCCTGCTCTCTGGAAGATCCGCAGCCGAAGTTCTTTCCTGCTACAATGATGTCTCCCGGCTGGATCTGACCCGCAAGCTCCGGGCGAAGCGGGGAGAAGCCGTACTGTTTCATATCTTCAATCGTCTTTAAGGCCAGGTATTCTGTCGGGATGATGATGTCGGTGTCGATGTCATCGCCCAGGACCCAGACCTTTCCGGTATATTGTGCCATAGTGGTATCCTCTTATTTTCTCGATATAATATTATGTAGTGATTAATTCTTACAGCATATCAGCGGTACAGATCTCACCCTTTACGGCAGAAGCCGCTACGGTAGCCGCAGAACCAAGGTAAACCTTGGAGCTCGGATGTCCGGCACGTCCCTTGAAATTGCGGGTGCCGGTACTGATCAGAACCTCATTCTCGCCGATCACGCCCTGGCAGCTGCCCCAGCAGACACTGCAGTTCGGGTTCATGACAATGGCGCCGCTCTCCATAAAGATCTGGATCAGCCCCTCATCCAATGCCTGTAAATAAACCTCCCGGCTGGCCGGAACCACCAGGAAACGTACATGGTCGGAAATCTTCTTTCCTTTTACAATGGCTGCTCCGACACGCAGGTCGTCAATACGGCCATTGTTGCAGGAGCCCAGGAATGCCTCATCGATGCGGACACCGCAGACCTCTTTGGCCGGAACTACATCATCCACAAAATCCGGGCGTGCTGCTACCGGCCGGATTTTCGACAGGTCAAACGTATACTCTCTTGCGTAAACCGCATCCGCATCACTCCGGAATACAGCCTTCGGCTCACGTCCTCTTGCCTTTAAGTATTCCAGGGCAATCTCATCAGCCTCAAAGATGGCGGTCTTTGCACCGGCCTCTACAGCCAGGTTGCAGAGCACCATACGGTCATTGACACTTAAGGTCTTTGTGCCGTCTCCGGTGAACTCCATCACCTGGTAGTTCACGCCGTTGGCACCGATCTGACCGATGATGGTGAGCATTAAATCTCTCGGATATACACCCTCCGGCAGCTTGCCGGTCAGGTTGAATTTTACGGTCTCCGGAACTAACACCCAGGAGGTTCCGGTTACCATGCCGTAGAGCAGATCGGTACAGCCGACGCCGGTACCGAACGCGCCCAGCGCACCATAGGTGCAGGTGTGGCTGTCTGCTCCGAAGATCAGCTCACCCGGGCAGACATAATGCTCCATCATGATCTGATGGCATACACCCTTGCCCTCCCAGAAATCAATGTTGTTCTCTCTTGCGAAGTCGCGCATCTTCTTCTGGGATGCAGCAGTCTTCGGGCTGTCCGCCGGAACATTGTGATCCACGATAAAGACCATCTTCTTCGCATCTGCAATATGTGGATGTTTTAATTTGTTGTTGTACATATCGACGGTCAGGTGGGTGGTTCCGTCATTGCTCATCATGCGGTCTAAGGTTACGGTATGGATATCTCCTGCCTTTACCTCCGGCACACCGGCTGCAAGGGCTATGATTTTTTCAGCGATTGTCATTCCCATGATTATGCTTCCTCCTTGTTCAGTGATGCGATGAGTCCGCCCTGACTTAAGATCTGCTGCATATAAGCCGGAAGCTTTGTGCAGGAATAGGTGCTTCCGTTTGCCCTGGCAACACCCTCGGTGAGAGAAAGCTCCATCTCATCTCCAGTGTTCACCGCATCCGGGAGCTCCTTGCAGACGATAACCGGCAGACCAATGTTGATCGCATTGCGGTAAAAAATGCGGGCAAAGGATTTGGCAACAACAGCCTGAACCCCCAGTGCCTTTAATACACTTGGCGCCTGTTCTCTGGAAGATCCGCAGCCGAAGTTTTCTCCGCCTACTACATAATCACCCGGTTTTACTTTTTTCGGGAAATCCGGGTCCAAAGACTCAAATGTATGATCCTTCATCTCATCGATGGTAGGAAGTAACAGATACTGGGATGCGATGATCTGATCCGTATCCAGGTCATTGTGAAATTTGAATATTTTACCGACTGACATAATGTCCTCCTGATCGTTCGTATTGATTTTTGTCCGCGGCACCGGCCCTTCTGCCCTGCCGCATTCAGCCATTTTTTCTCACTTATTGCATTATAGCATCTGTATTGATATAATGACAATAGATAATACTCATATGTATCATAACACTTGGTTATAAAATTTTTCAATCTATTTGGGGGTTCACACACTGCATGGAACAGAATTTATCACAATACCGTATCTTCTACGCCGTAGCCAAGGCCGGGAATATTTCCCGTGCGGCAAAGGAGCTCTACATCAGCCAGCCGGCCATCAGCAAATCCATCAGCAAGCTTGAGGACAGCTTAAACACCGTACTTTTTACCCGAAACTCCCGCGGTGTGCAGCTTACCGATGAGGGACAGGTACTTTTCGAACATACACGGGATGCCTTCGAGGAGCTGGCCAAGGGCGAACAGGAATTAAAGCGCATCCGGGAATTCAATATGGGGCACATCCGCATTGGCGTCAGCAACACCCTGTGCCGGTTTATCATGGTCAAATATCTGAAGGGATTTATTGAGCAGTATCCTCACATCAAGATCACCATCGAAAGCCAGCCCACTACCCAGACGCTCTCTATGCTGGAGCAGCAGCGCATCGACATCGGACTGGTGGTAGAGCAGAAATCCTCAAGGAACATGAATTTTATCCCGGTCATGGATATCGAGGATATTTTTGTAGCAACACCGAGTTATCTGGAAAATTTAAGGCTTCGCGAGGGAGCTGGAACCGACGTATTCCAGAGCGGCAACCTGATGCTTCTGGATAAAAACAACATTACCCGCCACTACATCGATGACTACATGACATGTAACGAGATCATAGCCAACAATCTTCTGGAGGTCACCACCATGGACCTGCTCATCGAGTTTGCCCGCATTGGACTTGGCATTGGCTGTGTTATCAAAGAATTTGTAAAAGAAGATCTGGACTCCGGACGTCTGGTCCAGTTAAAGCTGGATACCCCCATCCACAAACGGAACGTCGGCTTTCTTTGGCAGAGCAGCCGCACCTCAAAAGCACTGGACACCTTTATCCGTTTCTGCAGAGAGCAGGACAGTAAGGTTCTGTAAAACAAAAAGGCAGAACTGCATGTAGTTCTGCCTTTTCACGCATAGAAAACGCGTATTGATTAGTTGTTGATGAGCTTGCCGCTCTCGTCGTTCCAGCTGTACAGCTTACGGATCTCTTCACCGACTTTCTCGGACGGATGCTCAGAAGCAAGCTTTCTCATAGCCTTGAAGTGAACCTGACGGCCTGCCGGGCTCATATCAAGCAGGAACTCTTTTGCGAAGGTACCATCCTGGATATCGGAAAGGATCTTCTTCATAGCCTTCTTGGTCTCAGCGGTAACGATCTTCGGACCGGTTACGTAATCGCCGTACTCAGCAGTGTTGGAGATAGAGTATCTCATTCCTGCGAAGCCAGACTGGTAGATCAGGTCAACGATCAGCTTCATCTCGTGGATACACTCGAAGTAAGCATTTCTCGGATCGTAGCCAGCCTCAACCAGGGTCTCAAAGCCAGCCTGCATCAGAGCGCATACGCCGCCGCAAAGAACAGCCTGCTCACCGAAGAGGTCAGTCTCAGTCTCGGTACGGAAGGTGGTCTCCAGAAGACCTGCTCTTGCGCCGCCGATAGCAAGGCCGTATGCCAGAGCTTTCTCCAGAGCCTTACCGGTATAATCCTGCTCTACAGCTACCAGACACGGAGTACCCTTGCCCTCCTGGTACTCGGAACGAACAGTGTGGCCCGGTGCCTTAGGAGCGATCATGGTAACATCTACGTTTGCCGGCGGTTTGATGCAGCCGAAATGAATGTTGAAGCCGTGAGCAAACATCAGCATGTTGCCCTCTTCCAGGTTCGGCTCGATATCTTTCTTGTACATATCAGCCTGCAGCTCATCGTTGATCAGGATCATGATGATATCTGCTTTTTTTGCAGCCTCTGCTGCGGTATATACTTTAAAGCCCTGTGCCTCAGCCTTTGCCCAGGACTTGCTGCCCTCGTACAGACCGATGATGACGTCACATCCGGACTCCTTTAAGTTTAATGCATGTGCATGTCCCTGGCTGCCGTAGCCAATGATAGCGATGGTCTTTCCATCCAGTAAGGACAGGTTACAGTCTTCCTGATAATAAATCTTTGCCATCTTCTTTTCCTCCTCAAGAATCTTTAGATTCATTTGTTTACGGAAGATACCGTACGTCATCGGAGCCGCGGGATAAGCCGGTCAGTCCGGTTCTTGCAAGTTCCAGGATTTCGTAGTCTTCCAGCAGATTGATCAGCGCGTCAAGCTTTGACTGGTCGCCGGTCAGCATGACAGTCAGGGAATCCTTGCCTACATCCACAATGGTTGCACGGAAAATGTCGGAAATGGCACTGACTGCCTGACGCTCATTCGCGTTGGCCCGTACCTTTACCATGATCAGCTCCCGGTAAACGGAGTGGCTCGGTTTTAATTCCTTGATGTCGCGGACATCCTCCAGTTTTCGAAGCTGCTTTTCGATCTGCTCTAAAATGTTCTGATCTCCAAAGGCAACTACGGTCATTCTGGAATACCGCTCATCTGCAGTGACACCAACGGTCAGACTCTCGATGTTGTAGCCACGGCGGCTGAATAAGCCGGCAACACGGCTTAGTACACCTGATGTGTTGTCTACTAACAATGATAACACGATTCTATCCATAAGTGTTCTCCCTTCTGTCACGTTCTCTTTATGATAACAATCCTGATACTATTTGTCAACTATATAAAAGGAATGTGTACTATTCCTTTCGGTTATAATTTATCGCTGTTCCATCCAGAGAACGGTCATATGTCCGTATTCTGCGGACAGTTTTAGAATTTCCGTACCATATCACGGGTGATCTCGGACAGGCTGTGTGCGCCGCACATAGCCATGGTATCCTTCAGCTGGCCGCCGATCCGGGTAATGAGCTCTGCCACGCCTTCCTCCGCGCCGCCGTAAACCGCAGTCACGAACGGACGGCAGATCAGTACACCGTCTGCGCCCAATGCCAGAGCCTTAAAGACATCGCTGCCGTTTCGGATACCGCCGTCCACCAGAATCTTCATGGAGCCGCCGCCTACAGCTTCTGCGATCTCAGGCAGCACCTCTGCGGTAGCCGGGCACTGATCCAGGACACGGCCGCCGTGGTTGGATACCACAATGGCTGCTGCCCCGGCCTTCTTCGCCTTTTGCGCACCCTTTACGGTCATCACGCCCTTTACAATAAACGGAACTCCTGCCGCACGGATGATTTCTGCCAGCTCCTCCACGTTTTTGCTGCCTGCAGGCGGGGTCAGGTTCTTTAAAAACGGAAGACCTGCCGCATCAATATCAATAGCCGCCGCAAAGGCTCCGGACTTTCTGACCAGCTTCATTTTCTCTGCTACCGTTTCCGCGTTCCACGGCTTTACCGTCGGTACCCCCAGACCCCGGGCCTTCTCAATGGCTGCCGTAGCAGCCAGCATCACCTGCGGGTTTGTACCGTCGCCGGTGAAGGCCGCAATTCCATTGTCCGCGCAGGCACGTACCAGAATGTCATTGTAGGCCGCGTCATCATACTTGTCCCCGTAATGCAGGTTCACAGCCCCCACCGGACCCGCAAAGAACGGATAGGCAAACTGTTTTCCGAAAAGCTCCAGACTGGTATCCACCGGGCGGTTCTCGCACAGCGTATCCATCTGCACCCGGATCTCGCGCCATTTTTCATAGTTGCGGATGGCAGTATCGCCCTCGCCCTTGGCGCCCGGACCCGGCATGGTATTTTTGCAGGCCCGGCCATTGCAGACCGGGCAGCCCTTACAGTACGGACCAAGACAGGTCCTTGCATTCTTTAAAATCTCTTCCTGCGTCATTCTATACCTCCTAAATATTATCCCAGTGTAACATCCAGGATCATCATAATGAGAAAACCAACCGCAAAGCCCATGGTTCCCATATCGGAATGCCCGCCCTGGGCCGATTCCGGGATCAGCTCCTCCACCACCACATAGATCATGGCCCCGGCCGCAAAGGCCAGCATATACGGCACAATGGGAACCAGGAACTTTGCGCACAGAATCGTGACCAGCGCTCCGACCGGCTCCACCACACCGGACAGCGTTCCCATAACAAAGGCTCTCCGTTTAGACTGTCCTTCACTATGCAGCGGCAGGGATATGATGGCTCCCTCCGGAAAATTCTGAATCGCAATACCGATGGTCAGGGCAAAGGCGCCGGCTGCGGTGATGGGCGCGCTTCCGGTCAGAAGACCCGCGAACACTACGCCCACTGCCATGCCCTCCGGCAGGTTGTGCAGCGTTACCGCAAATACCAGCATCGTCGTTTTCTTTAAATTGCTCTTTGGGCCCTCGGGCGTGTCGCTTCCCATATGAAGATGCGGGATCAGCTTATCTAACACCCAGAGAAACACTATGCCGATGGAAAAGCCGGCTGCGGCAGGCACAAACGCCAGCTTTCCGGCAGGCTCACACATCTCCATGGCCGGGATCAGAAGTGACCACACCGAAGCAGCCACCATAATGCCGGAGGCAAAACCCAGCAGCAGCTTCTGGATCACCGGTTTGATCTCATTTTTTACAAAAAACACACTTCCCGCTCCGATAGTAGTACCAAGAAACGGAATCAGAATCCCGAAAATAATATGAAACAGCTCCTCTCGCATGAGAGATCACCCTCTTTCCTTAGTAGTATCTTATTCCGCAACAGGCTACATGCGATACTCTGTGGAATCGGATTGCTGTTATTTATGTTATGCCGCAGATATCTGCTTCGGATCTCCCACAACCTTCTTAAATACCAGGAGGAACAGGATGATGGAAAATACCGGACCGGCAAAGTCAGAAACGGTTTCCGCAAAAAACACATTGGTCACGCCGGTCAGGAGCGGGATCAGCACCACCGACAAAAAATAAATAGATTTACGGAACAGCGATAGGGTAATGGCCACCTTCGCAATGCCCATTCCGGTAAATCCGTCCACTATCGTGTACTGTACTGCCAGCGGGATCACGCCCAGCGTGGACATCCGGATAGCCCAGGCGCTTAAGGCTACATATTCCTCGTTGCGGGTAAAGATCCGCACAAAAATCTCCGGAACACACTGGGCTGCCAGAAACATGACCGTATTGAACAAAAGTGCACATGTGACGATCCACCTCTCGGCCTTCCAGATGCGGTCCGGCCTTTTTGCTCCGTAATTGTAACCCAGGATCGTCTGGGTCCCCGAAGTAATGCCTCCGAGCGGCATCGTGATGATCAGCATAAAGCTCTGGACAATAGCCGCACAGGTCAGAATGGTATCGCCCTGCCCCGGGCCGCCAAGCCTCTGGATCACCATATTCTGGGAAATGATCAGCACATTATCCAGAGCAATGATGACAAAGGGAGAGAAGCCCACCCTGGCTACCTGCAGCATCAGCCTGGGATCATACCCATAAAAGGTAATGCGGATCGGCACCTTCTTTCCAAATAAGAAGCTCAGCACATAAAAGCAGGAACACATCTGCGACAGTACCGTGGCCAGAGCTGCGCCCCGCACATCAAGATGCAGGCCGAAAATAAAAATGGGATCCAGCACGATATTTGCCACTGCCCCGATCATAACGGCCTTCATGCCAACCTTTGCAAAGCCCTGGCAGATAATAAACTGGTTCATGCCCGTAGTCATCAGCGCAAAAAAGGTTCCGCACAGATAGATGGTCATATAGGACAGTGCATAGGGAAAGGTTGTCTCTCCGGCGCCAAACCACCAGAGCAGCTTTTCCCGCATGCCCAGTACGAAGACCGTGAGGACCAGGGCCATGACCGTCAGCATGAGAAAGCAGTTTGCAAGGATCTGCCTTGCTCCCTTTTCATTCTTCTGTCCCAGGCGAATACTCATAAGCGGCGCACCGCCTACCCCCACCAAAATAGCGAAGGACGAAACCAGCGTTACGATGGGACCGCAGATGCCGACACCGGCCAGAGCCACTTCTCCGATCTTTGGGATGTTTCCTATGTACATACGGTCTACAATACTGTAAAATACACTAACGAACTGAGCCAGCATGGATGGCAGTGCCAGACGAAGGACCAGCCCCCGTATGTCATCGGTGTCTAAGTCATTTTCCAGTTTCATAGTACAAACTCTGCATCCTTTCTGTCCGTGCAGACTTTCTTTAATTTCTGGCGGATTGCAAGGGTCATCAGAATTCCCAGCTTTCTCGCGTGCTTCGGACAGACTGCAATGCAGCGCATGCAGGTAATGCAGGCACTTTCATCGGTCACCTTCGCATCTGTACGGGAAATAGCCTGGACCGGACACTTGCGGATGCAGGTTCCACAGCCCTCGCAGGCTGAAGAGACACTGATTTTTAATGGCAATGTGCCATATGGGCGGTACGGACGGTTGCCCCGGATAGAAAGCTCCAAAAGCTTTGAGCTTCCGGCTGTGCTCTTCAGCTTTTCTCTGACTGCCTCCGCAAACGCAGTCATCTCTTTTTTATCCTTCTCATCCGGGCGTCCGGCTCCATATATATGGGCAATGTTATGCTCTGTGACTACGGCTGCCGCTGCCGCCGGGATGAATCCCTGTTCCTTTAAGATGTCCGAAAGCTCCAGCAATGCGTCCTCGTAGGCACGGTTTCCGTAGGTGACGATCAGCACCACCGGCGTGCGCTTGCCGTGAAGCTTTTGCAGGCGCTCTCTTGCCGTCTCCGGCACCCGGCCGCTGTATACCGGCACGCCGACTACCACCAGCTCATGCTCTGTAAATGTATAATCCGGCCTGGAAGACACGGCATCGGTGAGATCCAGCCATTCTGCCTCCCTGTTATCCGCGATCCGCTCCGTGATCCACTCCGTCACCCGCTTTGTACCTCCGGTAGGACTAAAGTAAACTCCGGTAATCTGTGAAATATTCATAATACAACTCCCCCAAAAAATAATTAGTAATGTCCCGCCTCGTGCTCCGCGTTCAGCCAGTCCACCGCCTCCCAGATCCCGTCTGTGGTAAATGGGAAATCTCTGTGGTGCTTCTTCTCATCCGGCGTCACCTCAAAGTTAAAGGGTTCCGGCCAGATGATGGCCCGGAGCACGTTTTCCGTCTTCGCCGGGGTCTCCTCTGTGGCGGGCTCCAGTTCTTTTTCATGTTTGATGAGCACATAGCGCATGCCTTTGAAGCTCCCGGTAAAACGGCTCTTTTTCAGAAACGGGATGGAAATATCCCCATGCAGTTCAATCTTACTGGTTTCTAGCATATCTGTCAAACCTCCTGTTGTTGCCTTTCCACTGTAGCAGTTTTCCTACGTTTTGTCGAGAAGAAGTTCCGAAAATTCCTACCCATCTGCAGTATGCCGTGCTATACTAGACAAAGAGCAGAATTTTTCATGACAATCTAATTCAGAAAGGACTCAGCTGTTTTGCATTTTCAGCTGAGAAAGGAAACATTTCATGAGCCGCAGACAAAAACCAGCCATTGATTCCTCTATCCCCCCGGCAGACCTTCCGCTCCGCCCGTCTGTACGTTTCCGCCTAGCCAAGAACGACACCTTTTTCGGTCCCGGTGTTGCAGAATTTCTTATCCTGGTAGACCAGAGTAATTCTATGCAGACCGCCTGTAAGGAAATGGAGATGTCCTACAGCAAGGGCTGGAAAATCATCAAAAAGGCCGAGAACTATCTTGGCTATTCCCTGATCGAATCCAAATCCGGCGGCGCCTCCGGCGGTTTCTCCCATCTGACACCGGAGGCGAAGGAGCTGCTCACCCGGTATCAGGGTATGGAAAAAGAGCTGAAAGCAGCAACTGCCCAGCTCTTTGAAAAATATTTCGGTGATTATTCGGTTAACCCTTAAGAAGCAGGATTGCTTCCGGGGCTACTCTCACGTATTCCGGAATCAGACCGTCTGCACTGTGGGTGTGGATGGTCTTTCCTATTTTCCACCACAGACCGTTCTGCAGGGTAACATACCACTCAAACGGCATCTCGGAAATTTTCGCATGTCCAACCGGAATGTGGTTGATCCCTTCCGGATCTTTTACCGGCTCAAAATCATGGGCACGGATTCCAATGGAAGTTACATCCTCTGTCACGGTTTTCTCCGTGCTCAGTTCCAGATTATCCCAGTCTAATGCGCATACCCGGTGATCGTCTATTTTTTCAATGCGGGAAATGTTTTTGCAGCCGGTCAGCCTTGCGGCCTCAACGCTGCCCGGATCTTGAAAGAGCTCCTTCGTCTTTCCGGCCGCGATCACCTGTCCCCTGCTTAAGAGCAGCAGCGTATCGCAAAGCTGGTAGGCCTCGTCCCGGTCATGGGTGACCATGACGGAAGCTCCCTGGTATTCCGAAAGCACGCTGGCCAATTCCAGACGCAGACGTTCTCTTAAGTGTGTGTCCATAGCGGAAAACGGCTCATCCAAAAGCAGTGCCTCCGGCTCATAAGCCAGGATCCTTGCCAGGGCCACTCTCTGCTGCTGTCCGCCGGAAAGCTGTGCGGGATAGCGTTTTTCCAGTCCGCTTAAACGAAACCGCTCTATCATCTCAGAAACCCGCTTTTTCTGCTGTGCTTCCCCATAGCGTTTTCCCGCCTTTAATCCGGTAAGGATGTTTTCCTCCACGGTCATATTCGGAAACAGCGCATAGTTCTGGAACAGATAACCGACGCGGCGTTTCTGCGGCTTCAGGTTTACCTTTCGGCTGCTGTTAAAGAGTTCCCGTCCATCCAGGATGATGGAGCCGCTGTCCGGCTCCACAATGCCGGCAATGGATTTTAAGGTCATGCTCTTGCCGCAGCCGGAAGGACCGAGAATGCCAAGACAGCCTGTCCCGGAGCCGGCGGACGCGTCACTGGCACGTCCTCGGCATGCCGAGCAGGTAAACTGAACCTGAAGCTCGAATTCACGCAGCTTTTTTCGGATATCTGCCGATAAAAAATCCGCACTCATGATAATCTCCTTTTCTTCTCGCGCAGTGCTGCCCGGTTCATCAGGATGACGGAAAGGAATGCAATGACAACGATGATGGCAACATAGCGGTATGCCGCGTCCATATTTCCTGCTGCCACCTCGGAATATACCGCCATCGGCAGGGTTCTGGTTTTTCCTGCGATATTGCCTGCGATCATGGCCGTTGCGCCAAATTCTCCCAGGCCTCTCGCAAAGGCCAGGACACCGCCGCTGACGATACCTGGCATGGCATTGGCGATCAGCACCTTATGAAAGATGCTCCATTCACTCATGCCAAGGGTGCGGGCCGCTGCCATGAGGTTCGGATCCACCTGCTCAAACGCTCCCCTTGCAGAGCGGTACATGAGCGGAAAGGACATCACCACCGCTGCCAGCACCGTGGCCGTCCAGGAAAAAGCGATCTTCACGCCGAAATATTGTAAAAAGAAGATGCCGATGGGCCGTTTCACCCCACACAGATATAAGAGAAAAAAGCCCGCCACCGTAGGCGGAAGCACCAGCGGCAGCGTCAGCACGCCGTCCAGGAGAATCTTCATCCGCTCGTTTTTCATGCTGACCACCCACCAGGCTGCCAGGATCCCGAGAAAGAAGGTAAGCACGATGGAGACACTGGCTGTCTTCATGGAAATCAGAATTGGGGACCAGTCCATCTTGTTGCTCCTTTCTTTTTACTCGGCTGCTACAAAGCCGTAAGACTCAAATACCGCGATTGCTTCCGGAGTCTGTAAGAAGTCAACGAATGCCTTTGCAGCATCCTCGTGAGCAGTCGCCTTTACCACGGCTACCGGATAGATGACTTTCTTTTCCAGGCTTCCCTCCGGTGCCTCTGCAACAACAGTAACCTGATCAGCCTTGCTTGCTGCATCGGTTGCGTAAACGATACCTGCGTCAGCACTTGCTGCTGCAACCTGGTTTAATACCTCCGTTACGTTGGTACCAAAGCTTACCTTATCCTGAATGCTGTCCCATACGTTTAAATTAGTCAAAGCTTCTTTTGCGTACTGGCCGGCCGGAACACTCTCCGGATCACCCAGTGCGATCGATGCTGCATCACCGATTTTCTCGAAGGAATCAATTTTGCTGTCGCTGCCGGTCGGAACGATCAGAACGATCTTGTTCTCTAACAGGTTTACAATGGTATCGGAAGCAATCATGCCTTCCTCATCCAGAGCCTTCATCTGCTTGGTCGCTGCAGACATAAATACGTCTGCCTCCAGGCCTTCCTCGATCTGGGTCTGCAGCTTTCCTGAGCTGTCGTAGGTTCCCTCAACGGTTACGCCCGGATACTGCTCCTCGAACATCGGGATCAGTTCATCCTCATATGCGTTCTTTAAGCTTGCTGCCGCCGCAACCAGAATACTCTGCTCGCCAAGGTCTGCCTTTGCCTCTGCTTTGCTCTCTGCCTCTGTCTCTGCTGCAGTGGTTTCCGCTGCGATTGTCTCAGTCTCGGTTGCTGCTGCGGTGGTCTCCTGCGGTTTGGAGGAGCATCCTGCCATCATACCTGCAACCATCATAGCTGCCATTACAACTGCGAACGGTTTCTTCATCTTTTCTCTCCCTTTTGTTTTCTATTTTCTCGCGCACTCAGACGCGGTGCCGCGCAAAATCTTTAACCCATGATCCAGCGCTCCCAGAATAAAGCCAAGGCTCTCCTTCACGGCCTTCGGACTTCCCGGCAGATTCACGATCAGGGTCTTTTTGCGGATCACAGACGCGCCGCGGCTTAACATGGCCCGGTCTGTGATCTGCATGGACTTCATGCGGATATACTCAGCAATACCAGGCGCATTCCGGTCTGCCACTGCCAGCGTTGCCTCCGGTGTCTGATCCCGCATGGAAAATCCGGTACCGCCACTGGTGACAACCAGATCTACCTGCCGGCTGTCGGCCAGACGGATCAGGTGATGCTTTAACACTGCCGGCTCATCCGGGATTACAAAGCATTCCAGCACATCATATCCTGCTTCTTTTAACAGCTCCTCGGCTGCTGGACCGCTTGCGTCCTCCCGCTCCCCTCTGGAGCCTTTATCGCTTAAAACAATGACTGCCGCCGTAAACGGACGGTTCTCATCCGGTGCTTCCACACGCATCACATCTCCCGGACGGATGATGCCTTCCTTTATGACCTCGGCAAACACGCCTTCCCGCGGCATGATACACTCCCCAACACGATGATAAATCGCGCAGTGACTGTGGCATTCCTTGCCGATCTGGGTCATGCGAAGCTCCACGGTCCCGGCATACAGTCTGGTTCCCACCGGCAACGCCCGGAAATCGATTCCGTCTACGACCAGATTTTCACCAAAGGCACCGTCGCCCACGTTTGCTCCGCGCTTATTAAACTCCTCAACCTTATTATAGGAAAGAAGACTCACCTGCCGGTGCCACGTTCCCGCGTGAGCATCACCCTCAATTCCGAAGTCCGGAATAAAATGTCCTTCCGGGATGGTATGTTTTTCCGTTCCCCGGGCCGGACTGATGCAGATAGCCTTCACTACGCCTGTTTCATTAAAATCCATGTTTCTCACCCTCCAATTGCACTCATGCCATGCGCTTCTGTAATCTGATCCGGCTGCTCAAAGCAGTGCTCTGCCGGTTTGCCGTATATGGTGCGGGCCATGGCATCGAGAAGATTCTGATTTTTGCTGACCGCTTCCTGCCGCACGCATTCACCACGCAGAATTTCTCTCAAGTCTGTTCCATCCTCATAGCACAAACAGGTCTTCAAAAATCCTGTTGAAGTCAGTCGTACCCGGTTGCAGGAGCTGCAGAACTTTCCGTGCATGGCACTGATGAGTCCGATGCTTCCCTGATATCCCGGAATCCTGTAATACACCGCCGGACCGGCCCCGTGTACGCTGCCATCGGCCTGAAGCTGAGGAAATTCACTGCGTATCTCTTCCAAAAGCTCCTCGTTGCTGCGTCCCTCCGAGTGCCGCCCTTCTCCAATGGGCATCAGCTCAATAAACCGGACATCCACAGGCTTATCCTTTGCCAGCATGATCAGACGTTTCCAGTCGGTATCCGGCATGGAAACTGCGTTAACCTTTACTTTCAAGCCTGCCGCAAGAGCCGCGTCAATGGCCAGCAGGACCTCCGGCAGAAGATCCTGACCGGTGATGGCCGCAAACCTTCCGGGATCCAGCGTATCCAGGCTGATATTGATCTCATCCAGTCCTGCCTCTACCAGTTCCGGGAGAATGGCTCTCACCAGCGTTCCGTTGGTCGTCATGGCGATTTTTTCAATGCCCGGAATCTCTTTTAACATGTGGATCAGCTCCGGACAGCCTTTTCTGGCAAGCGGTTCTCCGCCGGTCAGCCGGATCTTGGTGATACCGAGCCTGGCCCCGCACGCCGCGATCTGCCGGATCTCCTCAAAGCTCAATATATCCTTATGCTCCACGCACTCAATGCCGTTTGGCATACAGTATTTGCAGCGCAGGTTGCAGCGGTCCGTCACGGACACACGCAGATACTTAATTTCTCTTCCCTGGGCATCCTTCACACCTGCTCACCGCCCTGCTCACGCGGATTCACAAAATGTCCGCTCTTTCCTCCGGTTTTCTCTGCCAGATGAATGTCGCCGATTTCCATCGCCTTATCTACCGCCTTACACATATCGTAGATGGTCAGAAGCGTCACAGACACGCCGGTCAGCGCTTCCATCTCCACTCCGGTCTTTCCGGTGGTCTTGGCCGTGCAGACTGCCTCGATCTCACAGTTTTCCGGATGCAGGTTAAAATCCACGTTCAGCTTGGTCAGATTTAAGATGTGGCAAAGAGGAATAAGCTCTGAAGTACGCTTTGCTCCCATGATCCCAGCGATCCGGGCCACACCAAGCACATCCCCCTTGGCCATAGTACCTTCTTTGATCTTTCCAAAGCATTCCTCGCTCACGCGGATACGGCCCTTTGCTACCGCCTCACGTACCGTTTCGCCCTTGGCAGTCACATCGACCATGCGGGCATTGCCCTGTTCGTCAAAATGGGTAAATTCCATATCAATACCCCTTTCCAAAACCGCAGTTCGGGAAGGTGCAGACCGGGCAGTTTAAGCACAGGCCGCCCATGCCAAGGGCTGCCAGCTCATCCGGTGTCACCTCATCGTCTGCCATGACACGTGGAAGTACCAGATCAAAAATGGTGCGTTTTGCATACATCACGCAACCCGGAAGCCCCATGATGACGGTTCTCCGGTTCCTTCCATGTTCTATGCGGTCGTAATAAGCCAGCAGAAACATGGCGCCCGGAAGCACCGGGGCACCGTAGGAAACAATGCGTGCTCCGGTATTTTTGATGGCCAGCGGAGTCTTGTCATCCGGATCTACACTCATGCCTCCGGTGCAGATGACAACATCCGCTCCCTTTCCGATCATATCCAGAATGCTGGCCGTTACCTTTTTGTCATCATCATCCCAGGTGACATGGTCAATGACCTCTGTGTCAAACTCAGACAGCTTGTCCACAATGACCGGGGTGAAGGTATCTTTGATACGTCCGTGGAACACTTCATTTCCGGTTGTCACAACACCGACCTGCTTACGCTGAAACGGCTTTAATTCCAGAATTGGCTTTCCGCCGGTCAGCTCCATGGTCCGCTCCCTCACCGCTTTCATCTTCTCTTCCTCAATGACCAGAGGGATAATGCGGGTGCCTGCCAGCTTGTCTCCCTTTTTTACGGCAAAATTGCCGTGGCGGGTGGCGATCATCATCTGGCCGAAGGAATTGACCTCCTTTAGTGCCTTTGCGTCAATCTTTAACAGGCCATCGCAGGCCGCGGTCAGCTCGATCTTACCTTCCTTCGGCAAAGAACGGTCCATGTGCTCACCCCTGCAGATCTCGCAGAGCACTTCGGCTGCCTCATCCTCATGCATCATGCCCTCTTCCTTCTCCCAGACATAGAGGGTATCCTTTCCAACGCTTAAAAGCACCGGAATATCTTTCTTTGTAACAATGTGACCCTTGCGGAACACTGCGTCTTTGGTGACTCCGCGAATGATCTGTGTAATGTCGTGACAGAGGACTGCGCCCTCCGCATCGACGGTTTTGATCAGTTTCATGTGTGCTGCCTCCCAATCTTCGTGTGAATCTTCGTTATCATTCCGTTTTTTGTTCCATTCATCCGTTTTGTTCGTTATTTTTTTGTGAAAATAACGGTGGACTTTTAAAACCGGCCTGCCTTCCGGCAAACCGGCTTTCCAGATTATTCTATTGTAATCTGTTTTTCCGGGAAATGCAATCCCCTAATCTGTTTTATTGACAGTTTCCCTAACTTTTTTTCATGCGTTTCGTTACTTATCAGAATTTCACACTCAGCCCCGTTCGATCAGCACCTGCATCACGCCGCCGCAGACCATGCCCTCTTCCTCTGCCACTCTTCCGGTCATATCCACATGACGGATCTGATATCCGCCATCACGGATCACTTCCCGGGCATGCTGCATGAGGTTTGCCTCTGCGCACCCCCCTCCGATGGTTCCCTGGATCAGCCCGGTCTCGTAAACGATCATCTTGGCTCCGGCCTTTCTCGGTGTGGAACCTTTTGTGCTCAGAATGGTAATAACCGCCTTTTTCTGATCCGCAAATTTTTCTTCCGGCTCTGCCAGATTGTGAATGACTTCCATGTCGATGTCGGACTGGGAAACTCTTCTGGCCTCATCTTCCGGTTTGCGTTTCACTTGAATTGCTTCTGCAAGGATTGCGACCGCAATCTCCTCCGGGGTTATTGCTCCGATATCAAGTCCCACCGGGGTGTGGATCCAGTCAAGCCACTTACGGCTGATGCCTTCCTCCTCCAGTGTATCCTTCAGTTCTCGGACGCGCTTTCTGGAACCGATCATGCCGAGATATGCCGTCTCCCCCTGCTTTGCCAGGGCCCGCAGACAGACACCATCGTGACGATGGCCTCTGGTTAAGAGCACCACGAAATCAGAGGAATTGACATGCAGCTTTTCAATCGCCGTCTCAAAATCCATGCAAAGGACCTGCTTTGCCGTCGGGAAGCGAAGCTCATTGGCAAAGGAAGGCCGGTCATCGGTCACCGTTACCGCAAAACCGGTGCGGGCCGCAAACTCTGCCAGTGCCAGTGAAACATGACCACCGCCGAAGATCAGCATGCGGTTTTCCTTACAGAACGGCTCCGCGATCCACTTTTCTGTTTTCTGCTTATCGTCAAACCCCGTAATGCATACCTTCTTCTCAAAAGCAGCCTGCTGTGCCAGAGCTTCCACTGACTCGGTTTCCGTTCCCGGCTCATAAATATGCTTTTCTAAGGTTCCGTCTTTCTTTAGCTTTGTCAGCAGCAGCTTCTGATTTTCTGACTGAAGACCGTTAAGAAGTGCCCCATATACATTCTCAATCCCCATCATTCACGCTCTCCTTTTTCAAAAATTTCCTGTTAATAAATTATATTAACAATATTTCACTCTTTTGTAAACGTCATGTAGCTGAAATCATATTACATTTCACAGGACGCAATTTCCCCATCAAAACGTAATGAAGAAAAGTCTGAGATATGATATGATAATGTCATATTTCAGTCAATCGTACTCTCAGGAGGACTTTTTATAATGAACAGACAAGATTTTGAACAGCAATTTACATCCATCAGCGACCAGATCTGGGAATTTGCAGAGCCCCGTTACCAGGAGTTTCATTCCAGCGCCCTGCAGGCTGATTTTCTGGAACAAGAAGGTTTTACCGTAACACGGAATCTCGGCGGCATTGCCACCGCCTTTTCTGCAAGCTTTGGCTCCGGTCACCCGGTCATCGGACTTTTAGGGGAATATGACGCGCTGCCCTGCATGAACCAGATCGCAGATTCTCCCGAAAAACAGACAGACCTTCCCGGTGCGGCAGGACATGGCTGCGGACACAACCTTCTTGGAACCGGCGCCATGGAAGCGGCCTGCCTCATTCGCGACTGGCTCTTGCAGACCCATTCGGAGGGAACCGTGATCTACTTTGGCTGTCCGGCTGAGGAGGGCGGCGCCGGAAAAGCTTTCCTGACCCGCTCCGGCTGCTTTGACAATCTGGACTTTGCTCTGGCCTGGCATCCGGGGTCCAAAACCGGCCTGATCAAAAAGGCGCTCGCCAATATCCGCGTGATCTTTGACTTTACCGGAAAAAGCGCCCATGCTGCCGCCCATCCGGAGCTTGGACGTTCTGCATTAGATGCCTGTGAACTTATGAATGTGGGCGTCAACTACCTGCGGGAGCATGTCAAAAGTGATGCCCGCATGCACTACGCTTATCTGAATGATGGCGGCGATGCGCCGAACATTGTTCCGGCTGCCGCCACCCTGCTCTACGCCCTGCGCGCACCGGAAAGCACTTATGTAGCCGAACTTTACGACCGGGTCTCTGATGTGGCAAAGGGCGCTGCACTCATGACGGGAACCAGGGTTTCCTGCCGGACCGTCAGCGCCTATGCAGAGCTGTTGTCGGTTCCGGCTATGGAGGCGCTTATGATGGAGGCCATGCAAGAGGCAGAGAAGCCGGAATATGCAGATGATGATTACGAGTATGCGGCAAGGTTTGCTGCGGATCAGGCTTCCCCTTCCATTGACACCACCATTCTTCCTGCTGACCAAAGCATCAACCTCGGCAGTACGGATGTAGGCGATGTAAGCTGGCAGGTTCCGACCGGACTCATCGGCGTAACAACCGAAGCGGCCGGCTGTGCCCTTCATACCTGGCAGATCGTAGCCCAGGGAAAAAGCCCGCTGGCCCACAAGGGCATGCACTACGCGGCGCGGATCCTGTTTGCGGCTGCGAAGAAGCTGTATGAAAGCCCGGAACGCTGTGCGCTGATCCAGGACGATTATCAGCATGTAATCGGACATCGAACATATCAGTCCATGCTGCCCGACTCTGTAAAGCCCGGAGATTTTTAGTTGCGCAACCGCACCGGACTTTGTTATAATATAAACGAATTTTTGATTTATGATACTTCAGGAAGGGAGTTTTACTATTATGGATCTGACGAAAGCTGTGAAAGAAAAATATAAAAAGCCACTGGCTTCCTGCACCAACGAGGAAATCTATATCTGCCTGTTAGAGCAGGTGAAAAAGCTGGCAAAGGAGAAGGAAGCTGCTTCCAAAATAACTGCTGCCACCAGCAAGCGCAAGCTCTACTACATCTCCGCTGAGTTTCTGATCGGCAAGCTGCTCTCCAACAATCTCATCAACTTAGGTCTTTATGATGAAGTTAAAAAAGAGCTGGCCGCTGCCGGCAAGAGCCTTGCCGAAATCGAGGAGCTGGAGCCGGAGCCATCCCTCGGCAACGGCGGTCTGGGACGTCTGGCTGCCTGCTTTGTGGATTCCATTGCTACTCTTGGATTAAACGGAGACGGTGTTGGCTTAAACTACCACTATGGCCTGTTCAGACAGGTCTTTGACAAGAAGCATCTGCAGCAGGAGACCCCGAACCCGTGGATGGAAAACGAGAGCTGGCTTACCAAAACCGAAACCAGCTATCAGGTTCCGTTCGGCGGCTTCACGGTTACTTCCCGTCTCTATGACCTGGATGTGACCGGTTATAACAACCACTCTACCCGCCTGCGCCTCTTCGATCTGGAAACTGTGGATGAGAGCATCGTAAAGGATGGTATTGATTTCGACAAAACCGAAATCGAGAAAAACCTGACGCTCTTCCTCTATCCGGATGATTCCGATGACAAGGGCCGCCTGCTGCGCGTGTACCAGCAGTATTTCATGGTCAGCAATGCCGCACAGCTCATTCTTGACGAGTGCATCGCCCGCGGTTCCAATCTCCATGACCTGGCTGACTATGCTGCCGTTCAGATCAACGACACCCATCCGTCCATGGTCATTCCAGAGCTAATCCGCCTGTTAGGCCAGCACGGCATTATCATGGATGAAGCCATCTCCATTGTTTCAAAAGTATGCGCCTACACCAACCACACCATTCTGGCTGAGGCACTGGAAAAATGGCCGATTGCCTTCCTGGAAAAAGCGGTTCCGCAGTTAATGCCGATCATCCGCGAGCTGGACAACCGCATCCGCGCCACTGTAAAAGACGAGACCACCTACATCATCCAGAACGGTCTGGTTCATATGGCCCATATGGACATCCACTACGGCTACAGCGTCAACGGCGTGGCTTACCTGCACACCGAGATTTTAAAGAACACCGAGCTCAACAACTTCTACAAACTGTACCCGGAGCGCTTCAACAACAAGACCAACGGCATCACATTCCGCCGCTGGCTCATGGAATGCAACCCAGAGCTTTCCGCCCTCATCACCTCCCTCATCGGAAATGGGTGGAAGAAAGATGCCATGGAACTGGAAAAACTGGGACAGTTCGTGTCTGACCCGTCCGTACTTACAAAGCTTCTGGATGTGAAAGCAGAAAAGAAGGCTCAGCTTGTTTCCTATCTGAAGAACACCCAAGGACTGGAACTGAACCCGGATTCCATTTTTGACATTCAGGTAAAACGTCTGCATGAATACAAACGCCAGCAGATGAATGCCCTCTATGTCATCCATAAGTATCTGGAGATCAAGGCAGGCAAGCTTCCGAAAAAGCCGGTTACCGTGCTGTTCGGCGCAAAAGCTGCCCCGGCTTACGTAATTGCGAAAGATATTATCCACTTAATTTTATGTTTGCAGGAACTTATCAACAAAGACCCGAAGGTAAGTCCACACCTGAAAGTTTTCATGGTGGAAAACTACAATGTGACCCTGGCTGAAAAGCTGATTCCGGCCTGCGATATCTCCGAGCAGATCTCCCTGGCTTCCAAGGAAGCATCCGGAACCGGCAACATGAAGTTCATGTTAAACGGCGCCCTGACCCTGGGAACCATGGACGGCGCCAATGTGGAGATTGCCGAGCTGGTGGGCAAGGACAACATCTTCACCTTCGGCGAATCCTCCGAGACCGTCATTGCCCGCTATGAGCGCGGTGACTACAAGTCCAAAGACTGGTACGCTAAGGATAAAGACTTAAAGGCTGCTGTAGATTTCATTATCGGAAAAGAAATGATGAAGATCGGCCAGAAAGAAAATCTGGACCGTCTCTACAAAGAACTGTTAAACAAAGACTGGTTCATGACCTTCCCGGACTTTGAAGATTACGTCAAGACCCGCGAAAAGGCTTATGAAGCCTACACTGACCGCACCGAGTGGGCTAAGAAAATGCTCATCAACATCAGCAAAGCCGGATTCTTCTCCTCCGACCGCACCATTGCGCAGTATAATGAGGAAATCTGGAAGCTGTCATAAAAATATACTTTTAAAAGCCAAAATGAGGAGCCGCTGCTGTGGCTCCTCATTTCTGTTTACATATCCATTCTACTTAAGTCGTTCCAGAACGTTTTTCACCTCTCCTACATCTAATCCCATCTGCTCCGCGATTTGCTGCTCCGTATATTTTTCTTTATGCAGCCTGTAAATGGTAAAAATCTGCTCCGCACCTTCTCTTTTCCCTTCCGCATATTCTACTTTCCGAATTAATTCCTTCTCACTTATTGTTTTACGATCCATTTTCCTTTTCGGTTGGTTCCTTCTCGCTCAATCATTCCTTTCTTTTGCATCCTGCGGATATAATACTTCACCGTATTCAAGTTAAGCCCATTTCTTGCCGCTATCTCTTTTTGAGAAATCTCTGGAATATTTATCATCAACTGCATAATTGCATATTCTATTTCACCTTGCATATTATGAACCACTTCATCAATAGTCGATTGGGTGGACTGGGTGGTCGATTGGGTGGTCGATTGGGTGGACTGGGTGGTTCCTTCATTCATCAACGCTTCATCCAACGGCACAATAATCCGAAATACGTCTCCCTCTACAAACTCTGGCTCTTTCCCTGAATAAACTTCACTATATTTGAACAAATTTCTCACACCAGATCCAAGCTGATCCGCATACCCGATATTCCGAAAGAATGCAGCGATGATCGGATTCTTTGGATTTGGTTCGATATCATCCGGTGTAAGAACTGCCTGTTGTGAAGCACGATTTGCATTTTCTACATACATCCGGTCTTTTTCTATTACAAATTTTGCCTGATAGGAACTGGTATATTCCCGGTGTATCAGTGTATTGGCTATCATTTCTCGCGTAATGATATTTCTAAGGCTCTTCCGCTGGTCTTCTTCCAAAAAGAAACGATCCGGCAGATGTTTCCGGCCAAATTCCATGAGCTGTTCATAACTTTCGATCAAGTTGGTTTTGATAATTTCCCGGTCATCATACCGATCTATATTTACCTTGCGAAGCAGTGCATCCGTCACATAGGCCGGTACCACATCTGCAATTACATCATCTTTTCCCAAAAGCATGACCGCAGCCAGATTGTATCCTTTTGCTCCGGTGACACGGTCTATACTATACAATCTTGTACTTTTTAATACTTCCTCGTCTGACATACTGCTCCACGGATGTGTCTGACCACTGTTATTCGCCGCCATGATCCGGAGTTTTGGCAACAGGTCCAGACGTAAATCTTCCAGTCCCACATATGGGAAAATCTTCTTTTCTGTGTAAATCTCTTGCTTGCGGATATACATCTGGGCAATCTGAGCTGTGGCCGTAACTTTCACGTCAGCATCATTTACACGATCATAGATTACTTTTTTGTAGCTGTGCACTTCTGCACTTGGAAGAATGTGTATATGAATGAGTTTCTTCCCTTCATAATCCAAAATCTCAGGATTGAGATAAATAGTCGGTGAAAACAATGCAGGATTACTAATACAGCTAATAAAATTTTTTACCATATCTGGAGCCTGCTTTTCCGGCACACCAGAAACGGTTCCGTCATCCAGAACCCCCAGAAATATATCTCCTCCAAAACGGTTTAAAAACGAGCATACTGTTTCGTATACATCACTTTCAATTCCATTTCCACATCTTTTGAATTCGACCGCAATAGTCTCGCCTATTTCCAGTATGGTTTTCATAGTTCTTGTGTCCATTTCAGCCGCCTCCTTATCAAAACCCAATTTTCAATTGTTTCTTGTTTTTTAGTATAACACAGACCATTTTTTTTAGAAACAACAAAAGCCGGAAAGCAGCTTATTAACCCACTTTCCGGCTTTTATAATTCTTATTTCATTTCCTCTACGGTATATCCCGCATCTTCAATGGTCTTCTTCAACACCGCCTCATCCAGCTCCCGGTCGAAGCTGACAACAGCTTTTTTGCCGTGCAGGCTGACTTTTGCGGATGCGCCGTCGATCTTGTTGATGGCTTCGGTGACTGCATTTACACAGTGCTCGCAGTGCATGCCGGAGATTTTGACGATTTTCTTTCCGATAACCGGATTCTCCAGCTTTTTTTCTTCCGGCGGAAGGCTTCCACCGCCGCCACCGCAGCAGGCTCCCTCACCTTTAAAATGCTTGATGGTGGATTTTACACCAAGAAGAACGAATACTGCAATGACCAAAATTACAATGATATCTGTCATGACTGATTGCTCCCTTCTTTTTTCTGTCTTTCCTTCAGTCTCTATTTTTCATCCGGCTTTTCTTTGGCTGCTTCTGCCATCGGATTTACCTGATGTTCTCTCTGGAATCTGCGGTCTCTCGCCTCATCCAGTTTTTTTCTTACAAATTTCACTAAGAGATAGATGGATACGCCTACTATGTACAGGATAATGCAAAGAGCTACCATATAGCCCATGGAATTCTGAGAATGTGACATTTATTTCTCCTTCATACGTTCGCGGCACACCTGTCGGTGCGCCGCTCGTGTTTACTGTACTGATACGACCTTGTAATCCTGTGCCTCAACAGCCTCTTTCAGAACGCTGTCTGCAACTTCCTTCTCCAGGGTTACGACTGCGGTTCCCTTCTCATGGCTTACCACTGCCTCGGTTACGCCTTCGATGCCCTCCAGGGTCTTTTTCACTCTGGCCTCACAGTGTCCGCACATCATTCCTTCGATTTTCATAGTCTTTGTCATAGCACTCTTCTCCTTTTTCTCTTTATGATCAGCATGACTTTCATCATGTGGTCTGCTTTGTTTTTTCTTCCTATCTTTGGACGCGTCATACATCTGAAACAGATTCAGGCGCAGGGCATTGGTTACGACACAGAAGCTGGAAAGGCTCATGGCTGCCGCGCCGAACATTGGGTTTAACTTCAGTCCGAACAGCGGATACCAGATTCCGGCTGCCAGCGGAATGCCGATAACGTTGTAGAAAAATGCCCAGAACAGGTTCTCGTGGATGTTACGCAGAGTTGCGCGGCTTAACCGGATGGCTGCCGGGACATCGCTTAAGCGGCTCTTCATCAGAACCACATCGGCTGCATCGATGGCAATATCGGTTCCTGCTCCGATGGCAATGCCGATATCCGCACGGGTCAGCGCCGGAGCATCGTTGATTCCGTCACCGACCATGGCTACCTTTCCCTGCTCCTTCAGAGAACGGATCACGCTCTCTTTTCCTTCCGGAAGCACGCCTGCGATGACCTCGTCCACACCGGCCTGGGCACCGATGGCTTTCGCAGTGCGCTCGTTATCACCGGTCAGCATCACAACGCGGATGCCCATGTTCTGCAGCTCTTTAACCGCCCGCGGGCTGTCTTCCTTGATGACATCCGCCACCGCAACAATACCAAGAAGCTGTCCGTCACGGCTGAAATACAGCGGGGTCTTGCCTGCTTCCGCAAGCTTTTCTGCTTTCGCTCGGATCTCATCGGATACCGCTGCAACACTGCTGATAAAGTTCGCGTTTCCTCCGCAGAGCTCACTGCCCTCGTAAATACCGGAGAGTCCGTTGCCCGGAAGCGCCGTGAAATCATCCACCTCACCGGCGGTAATGCCGTCTGCCCGGGCGCGCTCGTTGATAGCGCGGGCCAGCGGATGCTCACTCTTCTTCTCCAGGCTGCAGGCCAGCGCCAGAAGCTCCTGCTCACTCTTTGCTTCTGCCAGGATGATATCGGTCACCTTCGGCTCGCCGCTGGTGATGGTGCCGGTCTTATCCAGTGCCACAATATCCATCTTGCCCGCTTCCTCCAGGGAAACCGCAGTCTTAAACATAATGCCATGCTTTGCGCCCATGCCGTTGCCCACCATAATGGCAACCGGAGTCGCAAGCCCCAGTGCACACGGACAGCTGATGACCAGAACGGAAATGCCCCGGGCCAGCGCAAAGCCCACGCTCTGGCCAGCCAGCAGCCATACAATGGTTGTAATGACTGCAATAGTAATAACAGTCGGTACAAACACACCGGATACCCTGTCGGCAACCTTTGCGATCGGCGCCTTGGTGGCAGCCGCATCACTGACCATCTGGATGATCTGGGACAGAGTCGTATCTTCTCCGACTCTGACTGCCTCGCAGCGGATAAAGCCGGACTGGTTTACCGTTGCCGCGGAAACACTGTCACCTACGGTCTTATCCACCGGGATGCTCTCACCGGTGAGGGCTGCCTCGTTCACGGCACTGCTTCCTTCTAATACAATGCCATCCACCGGAATGTTCTCGCCCGGACGGACAACGAAGACATCGCCCTTCTGGACTTCCTCAATGCCGACTGTTACTTCTTCGCCATTTCTTACCACCACCGCAGTCTTCGGAGCCAGCTTCATCAGGCTCTTTAACGCATCGGTGGTTTTTCCTTTGGAGCGCGCCTCCAGCATCTTGCCCACGGTGATGAGGGTCAGGATCATGGCTGCGGATTCAAAGTAAAACTCGTGCATGTAGCTCATGACAGCGTCCGCATTGCCCTTTACCTGGGCATCGGTCATGGCAAACAGTGCGTAGGTACTGTAAGTAAATGCCGCCATGGAACCGAGGGCCACCAGGGTATCCATGTTCGGAGCTTTGTGCCACAGGCTCTTAAAACCGCTGATGAAGAATTTCTGGTTGATAACCATAACGATGGCGGTTAAGATCAGCTGGATCAGCCCCATCGCCACATGGTTTCCGTCAAAAAATGCCGGAAGCGGCCAGCCCCACATCATATGTCCCATGGAAAAATACATGAGAACGATCAGAAATCCAACGGAATACCAGAGCCTGCGCTTTAAGACCGGAGTTTCATGGTCTTTTAACGCTTCCTCCGCGTCTAAGGACTGTGCCTGCACACTGCCCTCTTTTCCCGCGCCCTTTACAGATGCGCCATATCCTGCATCCTGCACCGCCTTGATGATATCAGCGGACGATGCCGTGCCTTCCACACCCATGGAATTGGTCAGCAGGCTGACCGAACAGGCTGTAACACCAGGCACCCCGGAAACCGCTTTTTCCACGCGGCTGCTGCAGGCCGCGCAGCTCATGCCGGTTACTGTATACTGTTCCATCTTGTTGTCGTTTCCTCCTTTTTCGATTCCCCCTGCAACTGCTTCTTCCCAATTGCATTCTTCTTTACCATGCCCGGAATACTGTTTTTTTATCCGCCTCGCATAGCTTCGAAATCTCTCCTCACTGCCACTTGCTCTCTGTGTCATGGCCAGCAAAGATTCTCACCTTTACTTCATCAGTCTCTGCAATACCTTCAATAACTCATCGATGGTCTCATCATGGCCTTCGCGTATATCATTGGCCACGCAGGTCCGCAGATGATTTCCAAGAAGGACCTTGTTGAAACTGTTGAGCGCCGCGTTGGCCGCAGCCACCTGAATGAGGATATCCGGACAGTAGGCGTCCTGCTCTACCATGTTGCGGATTCCCCGGATCTGTCCTTCAATGCGGTTTAAGCGATGGATCAGGTCCTTGTATTCCTTCTCCGAACGTTCTTTCTTTTTATGACAACAGCACGGCTTTCCTTCTTTGTGCCCTGCTTTTTTCTCTGCGGCATCTGGCTTCGCTGCTTCTGCATGCTCTGCTATTCCACTGCAGCATTTCCTTTTATCGGTATGCTCCATGCAATTCCACCTTTCTGTAAAAAAGAATGTGCCTTGGCACATTCTCGCGCCGAGGCGCGGTTGCTTCAGCAACCATCTACCTTTGCGCCGAGTGCGCATCCCTGCGGAGCGCTTTTTTGTTTCATAGGACGCAATTTCCTATGAAATAAAAAAGCATTCTCCCGGGAGTTCTGCTTCCGGCATGATTTTTTTCTCTTGCCTTTTTTGCATACCCCCATAGGGTATATTGAGTATAGAAAAAATATCCGAATCTGTCAAGGGGCAGACCGGATATTTTTTCTCAATAACATTTTTCTGGCATGCCCAGCCGCACCTTCATTCCAGGCTGGAAGCGGCTCCCTGCCTGTCCAAACATGCTGACCTGCCAGTTTCTTTCTCCATCTGTTACCAGATACTCTGTATGAGATCCCATAAACTGCCGCTCCAGAATCGTACAGGAAGCGGCAGGATCTTCTGTCAAAAACAGCTCCTCCGGGCGTAAAAAGTCCGGATTTGTTTTTCCAATAAAGGCGGCAATTTCTTCATTTGCCGGTTCATAATAAATTTCTTCCGGAGTTCCGTTCTGAACAATGCATCCCTGCTTCATCACCGCAATCCTGTCAGAAAGGCTCAGTGCCTCCTCCTGATCATGAGTGACAAAGATCATGGTCATCCCGGTTTTCCGCTGAAGCCGCTTCAGCTCTCCCCGCATCCGAAGCCGGAGTGAAGCATCCAGATTGGACAGCGGTTCATCTAACAACAGCACTTTCGGCTCCGTAGCCATTGCCCTGGCAAGCGCCACCCGCTGCTGCTGACCGCCGGAAAGTGCCGTGACCGATGTCTTTGCATATTCCGAAAGACCAACAATATCAAGATATTTCTCTGCCACCGGTACTGCGTCCCGTTTCTTCATCCGATGAAAAAAGCGCAGGCCATAGCACACATTTTCCAGTACATTCATGTGCGGAAACAGAGCATAACTCTGAAAGACTGTAGACACCGGACGTTCCTCCGGCACACAGGAAGTGATCTCCTGACCATCCAGAAAAATACTTCCGGCATCCGGCTTTAAAAAGCCGCCCAGCAGATTTAAGAGGGTCGTTTTTCCGCATCCGGAAGGCCCGAGAAGTGTCAGGAGCATTCCCTTTTCCACCGCCAGATCTATCTGTTTTACTCCGTTATCTTCATCATACATCTTTCGTACAGCGGTCAGTTCCAGATACATTTCGCTTTTTCTCCTTTCCCGAAAACAAATACATGGAAGCAATATTCACTGCCGCCGTAACCAGAAGGATCATGACTGCCTGCACGGAGGCGACACCGTATCTTCCGTTTTCCACAGACTGGAACAGCTCTACGCTGGCAACATTTTTTCCGGGTGATATCAGGAAGACGATTGCGCCGGTTGCTGTCATTGCCGAAGTAAAAACGGTGACAAAACAGATCTTAAATACCTGCTTCAGCTGCGGAAATACGATCCCAAACAAAATTTCCAAAGCCGTAGCGCCCATATCTCTTGCGGCCATTTCTGTCTTTTCATCTATTGCCGCAAAGGCTCCGTTAGCCGCCTTGCATCCCACAGAAATCTGACGAAACGCGCAGTTTAACAGAATGATCCACAGGGTTCCCCGCAGCAGAAACGGCGGATGGCTGAATGCTGCCACATAGCCAAGGCCGAAAAAGGTTCCCGGTATGATATAAGGCAGGGAAGCCGCAAATTCCGCTGCTGCCATCCCCTTGATTTTTCTCCTCCTGGTATAATAAGCCAGCAAAATTCCCACAAAGCTGGAGAGAAGTCCTGCTGCCAGCGCACACACAAGGCTATGGCAGAAGGAACTCATCTGGGACCTTGGAAGGTCCCGGAAGTACTTTAACGTAAACTGAATATGCCCTGTAGAGGTATTGGAAACTGTGTTCAAAAACGTATTTCCATATTTCAGTGCCATCACGACAAAGAACGCTGCACTGCAGCCTGCCGCCAGATACGCAAGCACCGGAGGCAGACGGTAATCTCCGTTCCATTCTGTCTGCATCTTCCCTGCCCCGCTGAAGGTACCGGCTGAGGAAAGTGCCCTTCCATACAGCCAGAAAGCCGCTACTGCCGGGAGAAGAAGCAGCACGCTGATTGCCGATGCTTTACCAAGATCAGCAGAGGAAATAGCCTGAAGATAAGCCTCTGTTGCCAGCACCTTATATTTTCCGCCGATCACCACCGGTGTTCCAAAATCTGCCAGATTCATGGTGAAAAGCGTAAACAGTACCGACAGCATTCCCGGCCGGACAGCCGGAAGGATCACCAGTCGCAGGGTATGGAGCGAATCCGCCCCCAGATCCCGCGATGCCATGATCAGCCGCCCGTCTATCCCGTCAAAAAAGGTCAGAAGAAACAGCGCCGTAAAGGACAGATTTCCGATCACCTGAAGGATCACGATACCCTGCCAGCCGTACGGATTTGCGCTGATATGAAGCAGGCCATAGGTAATCAGTCCCCGTCTTCCAAACAGCATGATAAACGCCAGCGCTGACACAAAGGGTGGCGAGATCATGGTAAGAAGCAGGCAGTTTTCCATCCTTTTCCGTCTTTTCGTACTGGATGTATACAGATGCAGCGCAATGAAAAAAGCTCCTGTCATGGTAAGCACCGAGGAGACTGACGCCACCCAGAGGCTGTTTTTCAAAAGCTTCAAACTGGCGCGGGTGAAAAGCAGCCGGTAGTATTCCAGGGTAAACCTGCCGTTTTTAAACACGCTCCTTCCAATCAGGGAAATGAGCGGATACAGGATAAAAACGGCAATCCCCGCAAGCAATAAAAACAGAAGGAGCCGGTCCAGCATCTTAGCTGTCCGGCATCTTCTGCGGATGATTTTCATATCCTGTTTCATATTTTTTATGAGTCCTTTTCGCCTGCAAGCTCAGCCCATTTTTCCAGAAGAGCTTCTCTCTCAGAACCAAATAAGAGTACATCCTGCTTGATCAGCTTCGTGGTATCTACGGTTCCGATCTCTGACGGAACATCTACGTCACCGCGTGCCATAACTCTTGCATCTGCTTCTCTTAAAGCCTCCTGACCCTCTTTGGAAAGATAGTAATCCACGAATACTTTTGCCGCATCCTTGTTCTCAGAGTTTTTGAAAATTGCGATTGGCGCCGGAGTCCACGGAATCATATCTTCCGGATAAACTGCGGTAACCGGGTACTCTTTCTCCAGTGCAAAGGTGCCGCCTGTCATGGCAAGAATTCCGATTCCGTACTCGCCTGCGCATACCTTCGGACCCGGCTCACCGCCGCCCTTTGCATAGAAATCCACGTTGTCATTGATGGCAGTCCAAATCTCCCAGCCCTTCTCTTCTCCCCAGGCCTGGAGGGTTCCGTTCAGGATTGCGTACTGGGTACCGGAGATAGCCGGAGATGCCATAATGATCTCGTCTTTATACTTCGGATCTGCCAGATCTTCCCAGGTTTTCGGTGCTTCCAGTCCCTTTTCCTCCAGGACATCGTTATTTACCAGAAAGCCTGCCGGAACCAGCGCAAGTCCGGTCCAGTAACCGTCTTTATCACGATAACCTGCATCAATCGCCTCTGCTTCCGGAGATTCATACTGCTCCAGATAGCCAAGCTCAGCTGCGGAAATATAGCTGTCTACACCGCCGCCAAACCATACATCTGCCGTGGTATTTCCATTTTCGGCCTGCATCTGTGCCAGCGCTTTTCCGGTGGAAATCTCCACATATTCTACCTTGATGCCGGTCTTCTCGGTAAACGCATCGAAGGACTTCTCCGCACCGCCATAAGCCAGCATAACATTCAGGGTTGTTCCCTCGTAGGCTCTGTCATCTGCAGAGGCTTCAGTCTCCGTTTTTTCCTCCTGTACCTCGGTTTCTGCCGCTTCGGTCTGTACCTCAGTCTGGGCTGCGGTTGTCTGCGCATCTTTGGAACTGCCGCATGCAGTCAGGCTGGCTGCTGCCAGGAATGCCGCAAATGATGCTACTGCGAGTTTCTTTCTCATAATACTTCCTTCTCCTTTAAAATCGTTAAAAATCATCTACGATACGGTAGCCGTTTTCCTCCCAGACAGCCGGCTTGCAGCGTCCGCTTTTTAGCTGGGATACCAGGTCTTCCATGGTATAAACCGGATCCGGGAACCAGGTCACAAACTTACCCACCTGGGATGTCCAGTGGGCGTCACTGGCACCGATTGGCTGGAGTCCAAGCTCTCTGCAATATTTCAGAGCCATGCGGTTCGCTTCCAGATCCGTGCTTCCGTTCAGCACCTCCACACCACCAAGACCGTGAACATCTTTTAAGTGCTCCGCCAGGCCACGGTTATTGTTGCGGAACGGATGACAGGAAACGCAGAATCCGTTTCTTTCATTGACGTAATCAATAAACTCCTGGGCGCTGATCCGGTGGTCCGGGATCGCGTCAATGCCAAACGCCGTGATATCTCCCCAGAGTGAGAAAAACTCCGCCCCGACCAGCACCGGATACTGATGCTCTCTGGAATACTCTTTCACATACTCCGCCAGTCCCATACTGTCATGATCGGTGATACACACAGCGCCAAGGCCCTTTTCCCGTGCTGCCTGCACAAGCTCGTCCAGCGTCATCTGACTATCCGGCGAATAAGCGGATTCATGTAAATGAAGGTCAATGAACATTTTTTCTGTCTCCCGTAAATGATTTTGTCCTTTCATTTTATCGGTTCTCGCAGTTTTTGTCTAATTGTATTCATTAATTCATTATTGCTATTTATTTGAATTTTCAATAAATATTTTGATCATTTCCAGAGAATATCCGGTACATGAGCCTTGCCGCACTGCGCCTCCACCTGTGCTTTCAGTACATCAGCATTCTGCCCCATAGTGCCCTTCACTTCTGCTGTCAGTACCAGCTTGTTGCCATCAGCATAACGCACATAGGCGGCGGCTTCCTCCACACCCGGCACCTGTTTTAAAGCCGTTTCGATCTGATACAGATCGTGGAACTGACGACCAGTCAGACCTTCCTGCATGATGGTCCTGCCACCCTGCTCCAGAAAATCCAGGGAACCGTCCGGCAGGATTCTCGCGGTCCGCCCGCTATCGTAAAGTTTTCCAGGCCCATATGGATTGGTGATCTCATCCAGCACCTGCTCCGGTTTACAGTCCATCACATACAGCTCTCCCCAGGCACCAAACGGCTTCTTCCTGCAGTTTTCATCAAACACATAAACTTTAACCGGTTCTTTTCCATCCACGCCGGTCACCAGCTGGCCTTTCGCTGCCTGATTCAGTTTTCCCACAGTAATGGTGTAATGCAGCGGAAACAGACGGTCCGGCAGGCGGCGGCTTAAACGGCGCACCAGTGTCTCCTCCTGCATAGCATCCATCAGAGACTCCATCACCGTCAGGAAATCATGAAGCTGGCGGGTGTCAAACCGGTTCTCCCAGTAGCGCAGCTCATAGTAATAGCCCTTCGCATCAGTAAATACCTGCAGATGGAACGGCAAAGAATCCAGCTGCATGCGCTGGCGTTCTGCCGGATACCCTCCCACGGTATCGATATTTAAGATATCCCCCTGGTACTGGAAGAACATCTCATCTGCGTGCAGGTTCGATATGTAGCAGCGCATGGTATCCATGATCTGCGTTGCATTCGTCTTCAAAAGCTCCGGCACAGTCTGATCCACACCTTCCTTGTTCCGGAAGAAATAGGTAAGGAACAAAGGTCCTGCCAGACGGTTCCAGCGGCTGTCGGTTCTTCCGCTGTGAATGGAGGAGGAAACGGTATCCTTTTCGTTGCTGAACAGGCCAATGCTTAAGTTATAGGCCGTCAGGAAAAATACATTTTCCGAAACACCAAGCTTTTTACAAAATGCGCTCACATTACGGCGGTTCAGGCTCGTAAAACGTCCCTTTAAATCAGCGTCCACGCCATGCTCCAGGCTGTAGCAGTCCTTGCGGGTGAGGATGCTCTTACGAATCTTAAAGTCCTTCATCAGGCCCCGGAAATACGCCTCATTCTTTGTCCGGAGTCCTCTCGCATCCCGATCCTTTTCATCCAGGATATATTCGTAGAAGGTGTAGGTTTCCGGCTCCACAGCCCTACCGAGATAAAGCTGGTTTAAGTCCTCAAACAGCACGTTCATGGTCATACCGTCCCCCATAATATGGGCAATATCAAAGAAGAAATAATTGGCGGAATCCGTCTCATAAATACCGATATGGAACAGGTTCTCACCCTCTCCGTAAAGGTACGGATACAGCAATCCTTTTCTCGTTTCCTCCCACTGGACATTGCTTAATCTCACGATCGGAATGTCAATCTTTCTCTTATCATCACGGATGATCTGGTAACGGCCCTTTGCCATCTGGATGATGGCCTTTAGCTCCGGGTGCACCTCAAAAAGCTGCTCCACCGCAAACTTTAAGCGGCGCAGATCCGTCCGTTCGTCCAGTTTATAGAGAAACGGCAGATTTGCCGTAGTATTTCCACGCATGACATAGGCAAAATAAAGCTGCAGATTGGTTAACGGATAGACCTGCCGCACTGTGTGATCCACCTGCTCTGCGCCGGCTCCCTCCCGGGCAAATTCTTCCAGCTTCAGCACCGAAGCATGCTGTAAGAGGTCATCCAGGGTCATGGAAACCTTTAAGATCTGGTACAGATCCGTGAGTAACAGCACGCTTCCAAGGGAATCCAGTCCTGCCTCGTAGAGCTCTGTATCAATGCCAAAACGACGGTGCCCCAGTACAGCGGCAATGCAGTCATAAATCTGATTCTGAAGCTCATTTTCCGGCATACGGAAACGCTTCTCCTCCTGCTCTTCTTTCTGTTTTCCCTCCAGATACTGGCTGCGGATAATCTTTTTGGAAGAGGTTTTTGCAAAAGGAACTTCTCTTATCCTGCTGCGCAGAATGCGCTTGAACGTCGGCAGTTCCTCATTGTGTTTTTTGATAATCTGAGCCACCGTGCTCTCAATATCGGCAATATTTGCAGCTTCCGCATATTTAAAATTCGGGTATACCTCCGCACAGATCGTATCGTCCTCGCCGTACACCAGAATATCCTCGATCAGACGCTCATCCTCAAAGAGATTTTCCAGCTCCTCAGGTGCCACATTCTCACCGTTGCTTAAGATAATGAGGTTCTTTTTCCGACCGGTCAGGTACAGAAAGCCCTCCTCGTCCACATGGCCGATATCTCCCGTACAAAGCCAGCCATCCGGTGTGATGGCCTCCGCAGTCTTGTCCGGTTCCTTGTAATATCCCATCATGACAGACGGACTCTTGACCTGGATCTCGCCGTCCACGATACGCACCTCACAGCGGTCTACAATACGCCCCACGGACGCAATCTTATCCGGTCTTGTCCAGTCCGGGGAAGAAATTTTCGGGGAACACTCCGACATGCCGTAGCCCTGGGCAATAGCAATACCGAGGCGCTGGTAATTGGCTGCCAGATCCGGTGCCAGGTATCCGCCGCCGCTGATGATCTTGTGAAGCCTGGTACCAAGCACCTGCTCTTTTACCTTGCGGATGGGCATCTCCGGGCGCTGCCGGTTTAAGATAGCAATGCGGTTGTAAAGTGCCTTTGCCATCATCGGAACCATGCGGATGACCGTCGGTTCAAACAGTAATATATGCTCTGCCAGCTTCTTCATATCACGATTCAAGCAGAGGATTCCTCCATAACGCATAACGGTAAACACATCTCCATTTAAGCAGAACACATGATGAATCGGCAGGACATTTAAGTAAATTTCCCGCTCCGGATGGTTGTTGTCTGTGGTGCAGAAATTGTTGTCCATGAGGTTTCCATTGGACAGCATCACGCCCTTTCCGCGTCCTGTGGTCCCGGAGGTAAACAGGATCATGGCACACTCATCGGCCTTTGCGTCAGACTCCACATGCTGCCCCTCATAGGCTTTTAAGATCTTATCGGAGCAGTTCACATGCTTTCCATGCTGCAGGGAAATATACTCCACCACTTCCGGACATTCCTCCTGCACTTCCTCCGTCAGCAGGTGGAAATCCCAGTCATAAAACAGTACGTCCACATCGGAACGGTTTAAGCAGTCTGCCAGCTTTTGTGCGTTGAGCTGGACATCCAGCGGAATTCCGGTATCGCCTCCGCTCATCACGCCAAGCAGTACTGCCAGATAATGATGACTGCTGACTCCCAGAATACCAACCTTTAACTTGTGGCCCACCTGCGCACGCTTTTCCCTGGCCCAGGCTGCAATGGCATCACACTCTTCTGCGAATTCTTTGTAGGTTACACGGAAAATAATTCCATTTTCTTCATATTGCAAAAAAACACGGTCTCCGTGCTCTGCCGCCGCGTTGTGCACCAGATCGTAAACAGTTCTTGTGTTTTCGTAAAGCATCATATGATTCCTCCAAATAAAAAATGAGACAGATTTTATGTATCTGTCTCAAATATAACACCAGGCCCGTTATGTGTAAACCATTTGACCAGTTCGAATTTTTGAACCAAAGAAGACCTGCTGCCTTGCTTTCCACAACAGGCAAGACATTCCGTCGCGAATTTGTAGTTTCAGTCCGGGATCATGATACTCCGTACTTGTACACACTCCGGTAGAGCACATTTTTTATTGCTTCAAATGTCTCCCGCGTAATGGCCTCTCCATATGTCATAATCCGCAGCGGCACCGGGGATTTTCCTTTGGAAATGGGTGGCTGGATATAAGGATATTCGTTAAATACAAACCCATTGCGTTCATAAAAGCCAATGCGTCTGCGGGTTAATTCATCTTCCGGAAGTTCCACCTCCAGGCAGATTGGTTTCTGGTACTGTTTTACCAGTTCCTGCAGCATGGCGGAGCCGGTCCCGCTGTTGCGAAGGGCTGGATCTACTGCGAAATGCTCGATGTAGATGAAAGATTCAAATTCCCAGACGGCAAGAAAGCCTGCTGGCATATAATAAATCCGGTATTCCGGTTCTTCAAAAAGCGCAAGCTGCTCGTCATAAGGGCGATATTCGTCATCCGAGAAGCTAGCCTGCATAATGCGGTAGATTTCTGGGAAATCAGTTTCATTGATTCGTTGCAACATAAAACAACTCCTTTATACATACTCATCTTTGTCTATGAAAAAAAGAGACCTGAGTTTCGTCTGATCCGCGGTCTCTTCTCTCTCACAAAACTATTTCTACTATAGCTTTCTTCCATCTTTTCGTCAAGCAGGCATATCTGTCCGCGGTTCCGGTTCAGCCCTTTTCCTTCACCCACCCCGGCAGATAATAAATCTGCATCTTCCCGGTGGCTGCATTTCTTGTCACCTGGGCTTCGATGCCAAAGTACTTTCGGATATTTTCTTTCGTCAGCACCTCTTCCGGTGTGCCGCGGTCTACAATCTTTCCCTGGTACAGAAAAATGATCCTGTCACAGTAAAGCGCAGCCAGATTCAGGTCATGGATAGAGGAGAATACCGTGACATCCTGATTCCTTAAAATGTCCATGATCTGATACTGATAGCTGACATCCAGGTGGTTGGTCGGCTCGTCCAGGACAATGTAGCGGCTTTCCTGCATCAGTACCCGGGCCAGGAGGACACGCTGTTTTTCTCCGCCGGAAAGACTTAAATAGGAGCGTGTTTCATAGCCGCTCAGTCCTACTTCCCGAAGGCATTTTTCACAAAGCTCCCGGTCCTTTGCCGTATCTCCCTCCAGAAATTTCTTGTGGGCGTAACGTCCGAACATAACCATATCTCGAACGGTAAAATCAAATTCCAGCTGATTTTCCTGCGCCATGACCGCCAGTTCTCCCGCCAGTTTTTTAGCTGAAAGGTCCATGATATCTTTCCCATCCAGAAAGACGGTCTGCCCCTTAGGCTTATAGGTCCGGTAGATATGCTTCAGCAGTGTGGACTTGCCGCAGCCATTCGGTCCAACCAGTCCAACAAATTCCCCCTCTTTGATTTCGAGGGAAATCTGATCCAGGATCCGCTCATTTCCGATTTCATAATCCAGATTTTTTACAGCTAAGCTCATCGGCCCACACTTCCTTTCCGAATCAGATACAGGAAAAACGGAGCTCCAAAAAATGCCGCAATGACACCGATCGGAAGCTCTTCCGGCGCAATGATGATGCGGGAGATCAGATCCGCGATCATGGCAAAGAGACCACCGCCCAGAATAGACATTGGGATCAGATGCTTATGGCCGGAACCCACAAAGCCACGCATCACATGAGGCACCACAAGTCCTGCAAAGCCGATGACACCGCTGACAGAAACAACCACGCCGGTCAGCACGGTAGAGGCCAGAATGATCAGCAGCTTGATGCGTCTGGTATCTGCTCCCAGCGTCTCTGCCACATCATCTCCCAGAAGAAGAATGTCCAGCTCCCGCGCAAATAACAGAATCACTGCCATCATAACAACAGACACGATGAACACATATTTTACCCGGCTCCAGGTAGCTCCGCTTAAGGAGCCTACCATCCAGTAAAGCGCCATCTTGGTCTTATCGGAACCATTGTTAAACCCGTAAACGATCAGATTCGTCAGTGCGGAGAACAAGGCGGAAGTGGCAATTCCGGCCAGCACCAGCTGGGTAGAGGTAATCCTCCCTTTTACAGACGCAATACTCAGAGAAAGACTGATGGCCACAGCCGCACCCAGCGTCGCACCAAAAATCACGGAATAACCGCCCATAAAGCTGAACAGGCCGAGAATGATGACGCTGACTGCTCCGGCAGAGGCACCGGAAGAAATTCCCAGCACATAGGGATCTGCCAGTGGATTTTTTGTGAGTGCCTGCATCAGCACACCGCAAAGAGACAGGCCTGCTCCCACAATAAATGCCATGATAACCCTCGGAAAACGGATGTTCCAGATGATATTTTCTGTTTTCTGCTCCCAGGACACCGCAAAAATATCCTTTCCAGATGTCTTATTTGCCAGAATCTTTACGATCTCATCCGGTGACACATGGATGGCGCCCAGGGTCACGGAGATGGTCGTTACTGCCGCGATCAGAAGCAGAACCATCAGAAGTGTACCTATAAAACGTCCAGTTTCCCGGTCACTTTTTTTACTGATTTCTGATTTCATGTTTTCTCCAAAAACAGGGACTTCCCATGCAGGAAATTCCTCATATTCCAACAGTTTCTGATTAGAACTTATCCGGATACAGCTGCTTTGCGATCTCTCTGACTGCCTCTGCGGAACCTGCAGAACCCTGCATATCACTGCAGCATGCAGAATAGATTTTTCCCTCTTTGACTGCTCTTAAATCTTTGGTAAACTCGTTGGTCTCCAGGAAATTTTTCTTCTCAGAAATGTCACCGGTATAGTCCAGGATCAGAATTACATCCGGGTCACGCTCTACCACTTCCTCCCAGGACGGAGTAGCCCATCCAGCCTCAATGTCATCGAAAATGGAGATACCGCCAGCCCGCTTGATGATATCACCCGGCATACCCTGACATGCGGTAAACGGTGCATCCTCACCGGAATCGTATGCAAAAACAGTCACCGGATTCTGGTAAACATCATCCCCCAGCGTGTCTTTTACTTCCTGAAGCGTATCCTTCATAGCCTGGATCTTCTCAGATGCCACATCCTCTACTTTAAAGATTTTCCCAAGTGTCTCATAATCTTTGTACAGCTCCTCAAAGGTTGCCTTATCCGAGCATACATAAGGGAAATACATTGCGATTCCGTTGGCATCACAGAACTCTTTTCCAAAGTTTTTATCGGAAAATACAGAATCCCAGCCCATCAGGAAATCACATCCGGTTGCCACCAGCTCCTCTTTGGAAAGATTGGATATGCCCTTTCCTGCCTCTAACAGCTGCGGCACCTTATCTCTTGCCGGATACTGGGAAACAGTGCTCCAGCAGCTTCCCTTGGTGTAACCGGCCATCTGGTCTTCCAGACCGAGATCAAAGAAGAAATCTGCCATCTGATCGCCGGAAGCAACCACTGCGGACGGCTTCTCGGTGAAGGTATATTCTACGTTCTCACCCAGACCGGAACGCTCCAGGTTTAAGGTAATGGTAACCGGCTCATATGCCTCATCTGCGGTGGAATCGCCAGCTGCTTCCGTCACCTCCGTGCTGCTCTCCGCAGGCTCTGCTGCGGTGCTCTCTGCTGCCGCTGCAGCTGTTGTTGCGATATCTGCGCTCTTTGCGCCGCATCCGGCTGTCAGACCTGCAGTTATGCAGGCAGCCATAGTTAAGATTACCAGTTTCTTGTTTCTCATAATTGTTTTCCTCCTGATGTTGAAATTTTTTTTCGTATCACCCATGCAGG
Source organism: Ventrimonas sp. (assembly GCF_048380235.1). NCBI lineage: Bacteria > Bacillati > Bacillota > Clostridia > Lachnospirales > Lachnospiraceae > Ventrimonas > Ventrimonas sp. Next base: position 50,060 of record NZ_DBFCCJ010000045.1, read on the forward strand.
AACGCGATGCAAAAATGTGGCCTGCGACACATATTGACAAAATAAAAGCACCATCCGGCTTATTAAAAGTAAACCGGATGATGCACCGTATTTTTGCATCCAGGGCAGACTCCGCCCTTGTTTCCCTTGCCTTGTCATGGACCGTGACAGCAAAAGCGGAAAAAGCAGGTCTTCTGGCTTGCGCGGCAATATTGTCTGGTTTCTTCCCATTTTTCATATAAAACAGTGAAATCCAGACTGCCCTTCATGCGCTTACAGCGGCGGCACCGCACGGGACTCACACCCGTTTCCCTTTTCACCGGCCCCGAACGGCCGACACTTATTCCGTAGGATAGTTTACGGCATGAGGGAAAAACTGTCAACTGGATTTCGTTTTACCGTTCTGATATTATAATGGACTTAATCCTTTTTTTCCAGTATAATCAAATCAGAATCGAACGATAAGGAGCTATACAAATGGAACGCAATTTGACTACCGGCAGTATCCCAAAAACCATTTTCTCTTTCTCACTGCCATACTTTCTTTCCTATTTTTTACAGACCCTGTACGGCACCGCAGATCTGCTCATCATCGGACAGTTTAACTCTGTAGACAGCACCACCGCTGTCTCTATCGGCAGTCAGGTCATGCACATGCTTACCGTCATGATCGTAGGGCTGGCTATGGGCACCACGGTTATGACCGGACGTGCAGTGGGCGCGCAGGACCGCAGGCAGGTGAACCTGGCCGTCGGCAACACGGCATCTTTGTTCATGCTGCTGTCCGTTGCTCTGACCGCAATCCTGCTCTGTTTTGTAAAACCCATTGTGGCTGTCATGTCCACCCCGGAGGAAGCTGTCAGCAGTACCATCAGCTACCTGACCATCTGTTTTCTCGGTATCCCGTTTATCACAGCCTACAACATCATCAGCTCCATTTTCCGCGGCATAGGAGACTCGAAGAGTCCTATGTTTTTCATTGCGATTGCCTGTGCTTTTAATATTGCCCTGGATTATCTGTTCATCGGCGTGCTGAAGCTTGGTCCCACAGGCGCGGCGCTTGGCACCACCCTGTCCCAGACCATCAGCGTGCTGATTTCCCTGACCATGATCTGTCGCAAACGCATGATCCCGGAATTTCATTTTGCAGATTTAAAACCGGTCCGAAGCATGATGGGCAGTCTCTTAAAAATCGGATTTCCGATCGCCATGCAGGACGGATTTATCCAGATTGCCTTCATTGTCATCACCATTATTGCCAACCGGCGCGGCTTAAATGACGCTGCTGCAGTTGGCATTGTGGAAAAAATGATCAGCCTGTTTTTTCTGGTTCCGTCCTCTATGCTGTCTACCGTTTCAGCCCTGTGCGCACAGAATATTGGTGCCGGAAAGCACGATCGGGCAAGCCAGACACTGGCCTGTGCCACCACCATTGCGGTGTCCTATGGTATTGTGATTTCCATTCTCATGCAGTTTACCGGACACCATATTGTCAGCCTTTTTTCAGGCAATGCCGATGTCATCCGTCTGGGCAGCCAGTACCTGCACAGTTATATCTGGGACTGCGTTTTTGCCGGAATCCACTTCTGTTTCAGCGGATATTTCTGTGCTTACGGAGTTTCCGGAATCTCCTTTTTACACAACATTCTTTCCGTTGTCTGTGCCCGCATTCCGCTGGCCTATCTGGCATCAAAATACTATCCGGACAACCTGTTTCCCATGGGCTGTGCTGCTCCGGCAGGATCCCTGCTTTCTGTATTGATCTGCGCCATTGCCTTTGTGTGGATGAAAAAACAGCCCGGACAGAAGGCATCCTGAGCATGCAAACGGACAGAACGGCGCTGATATCAGACTTTAGAATATGATGTTATATTTCTCTGTCAGCCACCTCAGGATATCCTCAAATACCTCTTCACGGTTCACCTCATTGAGCACTTCATGGCGCGCACCGAGATACAGCTTCATTGTGATATCCTGTATGCCTACCTTTCGATACAGGGCGGCAAGCTTTTTCACGCCTTTCCCATTCTCTCCCACCGGATCCTTGTCTCCGGACAGGATCAGATACGGAATGACTGTTGGCATATAGCCCACCATTTCTGCCTTCTCGGCCGCATGGATCTCATGGAAGAAATCGCGGTAAGCACCAACAGTAAAAATAAAATCACAGCGCGGATTATTCAAAAAGCGGTCCACATACCGCTCATCTCTGGTAAGCCAGTCATAGTCCGTGCGCACCGGCTGGAATTTCCGGTTATAGTTTCCGATAGAAAGCTCATAGAGCAGACGGCTCCGGTAATGCTTTCCCTTCCGTTTTCCAAATAAAGAGGCCAGCATTTCGCCGGTAAACACCAGCGGTAAAGCCGGAAAACCGGTTCCCAGAAGGATAACTCCGTCTGGTTCTTTTCCCGGATATGCCGAAAGATAACGCCGGGTCAAAAACGAACCCATGCTGTGGCCAAGCATGATGTGTTTTGCATTCGGATAGCGTTTTGCACCATAACTGGCCACCCGGCGCATATCGCGCAGCAGAAAAGCTCCGCCGTTTTCCGCTGCAAAAAAGCCTCGGTCTTCTTTTGAAAGTTCCGTTGCTCCATAAGCAGCAGTCGATCCATGGCCAAGGCAGTCATGTCCGATCACGGCAATGCCGTGTTCAGCCAGAAAAGCGGCAAATTCCCCATAGCGGCCCATATGCTCATTCATTCCATGAACAAGCTGGACCCAGAGTTTCATTTCCGCCCTGGATTTCTGCACTGCCGGATCCGGCTTTCCTTCTGGCAAATCCGCGCGCTCCGGAGAATTCGCAACACGCCCTACAGGTTCCGGCATCCACTCCACACAGTGCAGCCTGGACTTTCCATCACTGGATGGCAGGTAAAAATCCCGTTTCTTCATATCTTATCATCACGCTCCATTTTCACATTTCATCATGAACTCACGCAAAATCTTATTTACAATCCACGCGTTTCCAATCATCGGTTCAGAATCTCCGCGATTTCCAGATTCCCATCACTATCATCATGCCACGCAACGCCCGCATCCATACCAAAACACGTTTCCGGTATTTTTTCTTTACAGTTTCCTATTTCATCCCTGCAGCATCCAGGCGCCCAGTTCCCGGTGCACCCGTGCCGGATTTTTCTCGAAAATATTCACAAAATTCATCGCCGCTCCCCGCTCCTTAAAGGCCGGATACAGAAAACCAAACTCCGGCTCTCCCGGTTCGTACTCTCCGGTCAGCGGACTAACGGTCAGGATCAGATACTCGTAAATCTCTTCAGAACCTTCTTGCCATTCCTTGTCAGTCCCCTTCACCGGCACATCGTACCGGCCATGAAACAGAAAGACCGCATACGGATATCCCGGCTGAAAATGCTCACTGAATACCTCATAAAACAGATCCAGGGACGCGTCATTTTTCATGCCATCCCGCTTGATGGCATTCAGAAGCTGCCACAGACCGCCCGGCTTTCTGGCACTGTCCGGGATGCGGTATTCCCGCAGCTGCTCGTTGGTAGTGGAAAATAGCACCGTCTTTGCAAGGTTTAAATTCTTTGTGCGCTCCGGTGTGGACAGCTTTAAAAAATTCGTATTGAAGGTTCCATCCACATAACCCTCTTCATCAAAATAAGCACCGGCAATCCGCCCCACAGAGGAGCGGGCCGGTGTCATGCGCCGGGTCAGTTCCAGCATGTCTTCGCGATTTATCATAAGGACGCTCCATAGACTTTCAAAATCTTCTCCCGCAGCATCTTTTTTGTCTCTTCACTGGCAAAGGCAGCGTCCGCCGCGTTCAGCACCACCTGCTTCTGCTGTTCTTCAGTCAGTCCAAACTCCCGTTTCAGATAATCAAACTCTTTTGACAGACAGGTGCGCTCAATGCCCATATCATCCGTATTCACCGTCACGCGGATGCCGCTCTCTAAAAAGCGCACCAGCGGATACTGCTTCATATCCGGGATGGCATGGGTCTGACGGTTACTGGTAGGACACATTTCCAGGGTGATGCCCTTTTCCCGAATCAGCTCCATCACAGATTCATCCTCCATGCTGCGGACGCCATGGCCAATACGTTTTGTTCCAGTCTGAATCGCTGCGCGTACGCTCTCCGGCCCATCTGCCTCCCCGGCATGCACGGTATACGGAATTCCTGCCGCTTTCGCTTCTTCGAACAAGTCAAGATAATTCACCGTCGGAAACAGCGCCTCCGCTCCGGCCAGATCCATGGCTGTTACACCGTGGTCCCTAACCAGGTATTTTTTCGCCAGTGCCAGGGTCTCCTCATTTGCCTTTTCATTACCCTCGCCGCGCATGCAGCACAGAATCAGGTTGCCCGGAATCGGAGCATTTTTCAGTCCTGCAACTGCCGCCTGCACCGCCTGCTCCTGGGTCATGCCGCCAAGGGTATGAAACTGCGGCGCAAAGCGCAGCTCCGCATAGATCACGCCGTCCAGTGCCATATTTTCCAGCACCAGGGTCACTGCATTCTGCAGCCCCTCCGGTGTCTGCATCAGGCGTCCCGGCAAATCAAAACACTGTAAAAAATCATTCAGACTCTCACAGGAATCCGGCACCGAAAGCAAAGTCAGAAGCTCCTTATCATTGTCCGCCGGCAGCGCAATGTTCTGCAGCGCCGCCAGTTTCTTCGCGATATCTACGGTAACACTTCCGTCCAGATGGGCGTGAAGGTCAATGTAACATCCATTCTTATTCATAAGGGTTTCACCTCTAATATATTTTTATAATCTTTCACAGATCGCCCGGCATCTTTTTTTGCAGAAAGCAATGCCATAAAGTTGAATATCCTTCCGGTCATCGTTTAAAAGATACTCCTGATAACGGCGATCTTTAATCTGTTGAAGCGCCTTCTGGCATGCTGCTTCCATCTCCCCAAAATCTTTCGTGTACTTTAATTCCGCGACAATACCGGAAACCGGATCATCCGTTTCAACGATGATATCCGCAAATCCTTCACCTGCTTCTACGTTCGACTTCACGAGCCAGTCCGCATTTCCCGTGAGAATACCGACCAGCAGGTTGTGATAGGAGCTTTCCTTTTCTTCTTTCCTTGCTTTCGTGTCGAAAATGCTGATGGAATTACTGAGCACACGATTCAGGTACTGCTCGATGCCTTCTGTATCTCCTTCTTCAAATGCCTTCCAGAACGTAGCTTTTTCACTTCCGTATCCGTAAACCCAAACTGCCCACATGCTGCTCGCAAATGGCCTGATTCCCGGAAATGTAGAGTCCTTCAAAAAGTGACGGATCTGTTCCGATCTCAAAAAAGCTCTTCAGCATGCTCATATTGAGTGTTTTACCGAAACGCCGCGGACGCGTAAACAGATTCACTTCTCCCAATTTAGAAATAATTGTTCAATTAATTTTGTTTTATCAATATAATAAAAGCCATTTCGACGGATTTTTTCAAACCCGTCCATTCCTACCGGAAGTTTTTGTTTACTCATACATGTTCCTCCCGTTGCTTTATGGATTTGAAAATTACAGGAACTTTTGTTTGCTTTTTATTATCTCATATATTTTTATAAAAATAAAGATAAAAAGCAGAAACAGCCAGGAGGCCCAAGCCCCCTGGCTGTTTAAAAAATACAGGTTCATTGTTTTGTATTTTTATATCTCCCCAAACTTCATCCTCGCTGCCTGCGTGATCAGCTCAGCTGCTTCCTCGATACTGTAGTATGCGCTGTTGATACACAGGTCGCTGTTTAACGTATCGCTCTGATATCCGGGGATATATTTTTTGTGATAATGCTCCCGCGCCTTATCGGACTCATTCACGGCCCGCACGGCTTCTTTTCCGGTCATGCCGAAGTACTCCACGCAGTTCTTTAAGCGGACTTCATAAGGTGCATAAATATAAACCCGCAGAAGTCTCGGCTCATTCCTGAGACAGTAGGCGCCGCAGCGTCCCACGATAATACAGGAGCCCTTTCTGGCAAAATCCTCAATGATGCTCTGCTGTACCAGAAAGATCTCATCGCTCACATCCGGTGTACCCAGCCCAAAGGGATAGCTGAGATACGAAAATTTAGAGTGGGTGATTTCTTCTTCCCGGCTGATCTGCTTGACCGAGGTATTCATCCGCTTCGCGGTCTCCTCGACAATATCACGATCCAGAAAATCAATATGGAGCTGCTCTGAAAGCTTTTTTGCCACCAGGCGTCCGAATGAACCGTATTGTCTGGAGATGGTGATCACATATTTTTCCATGGCTGCACCTCCGTCTAAAGTACCTTATTCAGGAAACTGATGGTACGTGCCTCTTTTGGATTTAAGATAACCTCCTGCGGAGTTCCTTCCTCCACAATGTAACCGCCGTCCATAAAGATAACACGGTCTGCCACTTCTCTGGCAAAACCGATCTCATGGGTCACGATGACCATGGTCATGCCGTCTGCGGCAAGCTGCTTCATAACCGCCAGTACCTCACCGACCATCTCCGGGTCCAGTGCAGAGGTCGGCTCATCAAACAGCATGATGTCCGGTTTCATGCACAGTGCGCGCGCAATGGCAACTCGCTGCTTCTGTCCGCCGGAAAGCTGGGATGGATACGCATCTGCCTTTTCGGCAAGACCGACCCGCTTCAGCATAGCCATCGCCCGCTCTTTCGCTTCTTTTTTGTCTGCTTTTTTCAGCTCCGTAGGAGCCAGCATCAGATTATGGAGCACATCCATATTGTTGAACAGATTGAAATGCTGGAACACCATACCGATGTTCTCACGCACCTTATTCATGTTTACCTTTTTCTCTGAAATATTAACGCCATCGATCACAATGCTTCCGGCAGTCGTAGTCTCCAGCTTGTTTAAGCAGCGCAGGAAGGTAGATTTACCGGAACCGGACGGTCCCAGAATAACAACCACTTCGCCCTCATGGATTTCTGTAGAAATATCCCGCAGAACCTCCAGGTCACCGAAGCATTTGCGAAGCTTCTCGACTTTGATCTTTACAGTTTTATCGTTTAACTCCACGGTTCACCCTCCTCTCTACCATTTTTGCAAGATAAGACAGGATCGTAATGACGATCAGATACATGATTCCGACAATGGTCCAGGTCTCAAAGGACTTAAAGGTACCTGCCTGCACATTCTTTGCAGCCAGAACCAGCTCCGGAAAACCGATAACGGACAGAATGGAGGTATCCTTTACGGTGATGATGAACTGGTTGATGATGCTCGGGATCATGGTGCGGATTGCCTGGGGAAGAATGATCTTTCTCATGGTTTTCCAATATGGAAGACCCAGAGATCTTCCGGCCTCCATCTGACCGATATCCACAGACTGGATGCCGGCACGAATGATCTCAGCCATATAAGCGCCGCAGTTTAAGGCAAGGCAGATAACGCCGGCCTGAAGTGCTGACAGCGTAAAGCCGTTTCCGATACCCAGAATTGTGTTGAGCAGATACGGAATACCAAAGAATACATAGAAGGCCAGCACGATCATCGGCACACCACGTATTACGAATACGAAGATCTGTGCAATGATGTTGCATGCCTTATTCTTAACTACACTGAGAAGTCCGAAGATCATTCCCAGAATACACGCGAAAATCAAACCTAAGAATGCAAGCAGCAGGGTCCGTCCCATTGCAAGCAGAAGAAGCTGTCCGTAGGTGGTGATAATCTTGATCATAGTGCCTCACCTTTTTCTTTCTATGTTTTAATGTTACAGCCGGCAAGGCCCGCATTGCACGGGCCTGCCTTGTTTCCATATCGTGGAAGCGCCGGCGGCGCATCCTCTGGTTTCTAAGCGATATTACTCACCTAAATATTTTGCGATGATCTCATCGTAGGTGCCGTTATCCTTGATGTCTTTCAGGCCGGCGTTGAACATATCAACCAGCTCCTGCTTGCTGTCATCAAAGATTGCAAAGCCGTATTCAGCCGGATCATTGCCGGTGCCATCTACCAGCTTCATGGCAATACCGGTATCCTTGATGTTGCTTGCCATGATCGGGGTATCATCGAAACATGCAGCTACCTGACCGCCTACAACTGCCTGATACATGGTCGGTGAATCCTCAAAGTAGGTAATCTCAAATCCATACTGGTCTTTGATGCTTTCTGCGTAATCTGCACTCATGGATGCGGTCTTAACTGCAACCTTCTTTCCGTTTAAATCATCAAAGCCGGCAATATCAGAGTTCTCTGCAACTGCCATGCTCTGATTTGCATCATAGTAGCCATCAGAGAAGATCCAGCCGGAGCTCTTACGCTCATCGGTAATGGATGCGCCTGCGATCATACCGTCTGCCTGACCAGCCTGGCATGCTGCGATGGAAGCGTCCCAGCCAAGTACCTGTACATCATACTTGAAGCCCTGATCCTCTGCAATTGCCTTGAGGATATCCATATCGATACCTACAAAATTGCCGCTCTCATCCGTATACTCGAAAGGTTTAAAAGCTGTATCGGTTGCGATGACCCAGGTCTTATCGGAAGTGTCTGCTGCTGCGGTGGTATCATCTGCCTTAGATTCTGCTGCGGTATCTGCTGCGGTGGTATCTGCTGCTGCCGCGGTAGTATCTGCAGTTGCGCTCTTGGAACCGCCGCATGCTGTCATTGCTGCTGCCATTGCTGCTGCCATTACCATAACCATTACTTTCTTTTTCATAATAATTCTCCTCTCTTTTTACGCTGTGAAGAAGCCTCTCCACCCGATCTATCCCAACGGCCATAGCCGGTCAAGGATCAATATTCTTTTTTACTGCAGGCATCCACAAAGGCCTGAACGATTGCCCTGCACTCCGGATCTTTTTCAAATGCAAATTCCGGATGCCACTGCACACCCACGATGAAGGTTTTGTCCGGTACCGCAATGGCCTCCACCAGTCCGTCCTCCGAGTATGCCATGGCTTCGGCTTTCGGTGCCAGGTCTTTTACCGCCTGGTGATGATAACTGTTCACGCCATGCTCTCCGGCTCCGATGATGTCCGCCAGAAATGTTCCTTCCTTTACTGTAACCTTATGTACCGGCCTGTCGTAAGGAGACGCCATGTGATGCTCCGTCTTAGATGGATGTTCTGTAGGAAGATCCTGATACAGAGTCCCGCCAAGCAGTACATTCATAAGCTGTACGCCTCTGCAGATTCCAAATACCGGCTTGTCTTCCTGTAATGCTTTCTCAAACAGATACGCTTCCATCTTATCACGGCTGCTGCATGGTATTCCGCAGGTTTTCTTTGCCGTCTCTGCGTAAAGTGCCGGGTCCACATCGTGTCCGCCGGTCATCAGAATGCCATCACAAAGACTGAAGCAGTCATTCAGTTCTTCCGGATCCGTGGTTAACGGAAGCATGACCGGAAGGGCTCCGCAGGCTTCGAGAACCTTCATATATCCGGGAAGCATCCAGTAGCTGTCCTTGTCATCGTCATACAAAGGAATCAGTCCGATCAGTTTTTTCATCAAGTCTATCTCCTTTCTTTCGATGCAAGGGGTTGGGGGTTGCATTGGGGGTCTTTTTATTAAAATGTTGTTAAGATAGAACAAAAAAGGGCCTACATCTCCTTATCTGATGTAGACCCCTTTGTCTTGTCACGTATAATAGCATGATACTTTACAAAAGTCAAGTTTGTGCCATTACTTTCTCTATTTTGCACACTATCGCTATCTATTTTTTTATATTTTTCTTAATTATCTAAAGTTCACAGGTTTCCACTGTAGTATTCACAATAAAAAAGTTGTATAAAATACACAATGCAGGTTGTAATTTTTATCACTTTTCGCTATAATCGGGATGATAGGAGGCTTTCAAATATGAAATTTTTATACCAGACCTTTACTGATTATAACCTGGAAGAATTTACACGCTTCAACATGATCGTTCCACTCCGGATCAGCAAATACCGCCCAAAGATCCTGGCTGTATGCTACATTCTTATGATCTTCTCCGGTTTCCTGCGGGTTTTTACAGCCCCCGGTACCTCGGCTTTTACCTACCTGCTTGTAGTATTTGCCATACCGCTTGTACTGGTGTATGTTTCCAAGCGCCAGTGCCGCAGGGTCTACAATGCCAATCCTCAGCTGCAGGAACGCCATTCTGTCATGCGTTTTTATGAAGACCATCTTCAGGAGACCAGCAATCAGCAGTCCGTTGATGTTCCATACAGCAGCATTGCCCACCTGGTAGAAACCAGAACCCATTTTTATCTGATGACAGCTGCCAACCAGGGCATGATCATCATCAAAAATAACTGTTCTGCTGAATTGATCCATTTTCTTCAGGACCTGAAACAGTGATTTTTGCCAAAATATTTTTTATTATGCTTGAAAAATAGTTAGATTGCAGTTAAAATATAGACAATGACAATTGGGAGGTTTACAGTCATGTCTATTCACACTTACACCCGGCGCTATGCTCTGTTCCTGACCGGAGTCATCCTTAGCGCCACCGGCATTGCCTTTATTACGCGTGCCGGTCTCGGCACTTCGCCGGTATCCGGTCTTCCGTTTGTTCTGAGCCTGATCACCAGCATTTCCATGGGAACCTACACGTTTTTATTCAATATGACGTTCCTGATGCTGGAAGCCATTCTTCGCAGGAAATTTACCATCCAGCAGGCTCTGCAGATTCCGGTGACATTCTTTTTCAGCTTCTGCATTGATACGGCCATGGGCTTTATCCCGACCCGCTTCGGCGGTCCATGGGGTCCATCCTTTGTTTACCTGGTCATCGGATGCATTATCATGGCACTTGGCATCAGCTTTGAGGTAATTGCCGATGTGATCATGCTTCCGGCCGAAGCATTCGTGCGCGAGCTTTCGAAAAAAGCCGGTATTCCTTTCGGAAATGCCAAGGTTGCCTTTGACAGTACCCTGACCATCCTGGCTATGGCAGTTGCCCTCATCGCTTTCCACAAGCTCAACGGTGTGCGAGAGGGTACCCTGATCAACGCACTCTGCGTCGGCCAGCTGGTTCGCCTGTGGCGTTCCCTTCTTGAGCTGCCGCTCAAAAAGCTCTGTACTGCTGAACCTGCTGCAGAATAAACGTCAATCCTTTTATAAAAGAAACCCGAACCAACGCCTTTCCGGTGAATGTTCGGGTTTTCTTTTTTAGTTTTTCCAGATTATCGGTGTGTTTTCCATGCCTGCACAGTCTTTAAAAATAATTCATGAATCCGGTTGTCTGCATCCAGCTCCGGATGGAAGGACATTCCAAACTGGTTTCCGCTGCGCACCGCCACAACGTGCCCATCCACCTCAGCCAGCACCTGCGCACCTGCTTTTGCTTCTTCTATATAAGGAGCACGGATGAACGTCATGGGAACCTTCCCGATTCCGGCAAATTCCTGCACGGTATGGAAACTTCCCAGCTGTCTTCCGTAGGCATTGCGACGCACAGAAACCGGAAGTGTGCCAAAATACACATGTCCATCATTGGTGAGCTGATCTGCCAGAAGGATGAGTCCGGCACAGGTACCGAGGACCGGCATGCCGCTCTCGATTTTTTCTTTCAGCGCATCAAACATGTCAAGCTCCCGCAGAAGCTTTCCCTGGACCGTGCTCTCGCCACCCGGAAGCACAAGACCGTCAAATCCGGTGTCCAGGTCCTTCTTCTGACGAAGCTCAAAGCATTCTGCTCCCAGAGCCCCCAGCTTTTTCTCATGTTCGATGAAGGCGCCCTGGACTGCAAGGACTGCAATCTTCATCTTATTTGCCCCTTTCTGCCATCAGCAGCGCAATTTCCTGCTCATTGATGCCGACCATGGCTTCACCCAGATCCTCGGAAAGCTCAGCCAGCATCTTGTGATCATTGAAGTTGGTAACTGCTTTTACGATGGCTGACGCACGCTTTTTGGGATTTCCGGATTTGAAGATGCCGGATCCAACAAACACACCCTCTGCACCAAGCTGCATCATCAGGGCTGCATCGGCCGGGGTTGCCACGCCGCCTGCCGCGAAGTTTACAACAGGAAGACGTCCATTGTCATGTACATACTGCACCAGATCATACGGAACCCGGAGAACCTTTGCCTCCTCAAACAGTTCATCCTCACGCATAGAGGTAATCTTAGCGATTTCCTGATTCATCATGCGCATATGGCGAACAGCCTGCACAACATCCCCGGTTCCCGGCTCACCTTTGGTACGAATCATGGAAGCTCCCTCATTGATGCGGCGGAGCGCCTCCCCCAGGTCCTTCGCACCGCAGACAAATGGAACGTTGAATCTGCGCTTGTCGATATGGAACACATCGTCCGCCGGGGAGAGAACTTCACTCTCGTCAATGTAATCGATCTCGATGGCTTCGAGGATCTGTGCCTCCACAAAATGACCGATCCGGCATTTTGCCATAACCGGAATGGATACAGCCTCCTGAATGCCCTTGATCATCTTCGGATCGCTCATGCGGGAAACACCACCTGCCGCGCGGATGTCCGCCGGAATACGCTCCAGCGCCATAACTGCACACGCGCCTGCCTCTTCCGCGATCCTTGCCTGCTCCGGGGTAGTAACATCCATGATAACGCCGCCCTTTAACATCTGTGCCAGCTGCTTATTTAACTCATATCTCTCTGTATTCATTCCATCTGTCTCCTTTGCGTAAACGTATGATTCCCTGCGTTCCGGACCGCATCGGTTATCTTGATGGAGATTATAGCGGCTATCTGGATGGTTTTAAATATCCAGTTTTATATTTTTCAATCAGTCCAGTTTTCGTGTACAATGCGAACCGCAATTTCCGTCACATACTCTTCCACGCTTGTCACCGCAAGCTGATCCACCATGTCACGCTCCAGATACACCATATCTGTCTGAATTTTGTGTTCCTTCCGGTAAGCTTCCATGCGCGCATAAGCTTCTCCGATTGCATTCCAGTGTCCGACATGAAATCCCGTCAGATAATCTCCCTCCGGCATGATACGGTATTCCATATGCTTCGGTTTCTGCTCCAGAAGAAGAAGTACATTGTCATACGCATTATAAATCTGCCTGGACAGATTTTTTCCATACTGCAGATATGCCACTTCGTAATCATTGCGCTGTTCCGCATGTTTAAAATCCAGAATCAGCCGGTTGGTTTTTTCCATATAATCCTTCTCTGATGTCCCGTCAATCTGCCGGATCAGATAATAACGTTCCGGAAAATGATGGATCCCAATGTCAGAAAAATCCTGCTGCATTACCATGCTGATCTTTTTTCGCCGCTGCCGGATCCACCCCTGCATCGTTTTTAATCTGGACAATTCTTTTTCAATCTGCTGTTCCCTTTCCGCAAAGATCCGGACCAGCTCTTTGGGGCTTCGCACCTGCAGGAACTGCCGGATTTCTTTCAGCGGCATACCCAGATCCCGAAGCATCAGAATCGTTTCCAGAGTTTCCAGCTGATAAAGTGAATACATACGGTAACCGTTCTCTGCCACATATTCCGGAGAAAACAGGCCAATATCATCATAATGGAATAACGTATGTTTGGAAACGCCCATCAGCGCGGCAAACTCTCCTGTTGTCATATACAAATTACGGTCCATACATATTTCTCCTTCGCTACTATCCTGATTTTTTAGCGACCGTTTTTCAAAACATTCAAACCTCTTGACTATCGGGTAACCCTATGGTTTATTCTCTCAAAGGTCACTTAAGTTTTCAAGCTATTTCTTTTTTATAAGGAGTTTTTGATTATGAGTACATCCATCAGCCAGCATTTTTCTCCCTGGAGTCTGCTGAAGTTTACATTTCCTTCTATCATTATGATGATGTTTATGTCCCTCTACACCATCGTGGATGGTATTTTCATCTCCCGCTTTATTGGCAGTAATGCCCTGTCCTCCTTAAACATCGTCTATCCGGTGGACAGCATCGTCATTGCCATTGGCACCATGCTGGCCACTGGCGGCAATGCAGTCATCAGCCGGTATCTGGGCGAGGAGAAAATACAGCTGGCAAAAGAATGTCTCTCCCTTTTTACTCTGACTGGCTTTCTGTTAAGTCTGCTGATGTCCATCCTGTCCCTGCTTTTTCCGGATTTCATCAGCCGGGCACTCGGTGCCAACGATCTGCTGTTAGCAGACTGCCGCACCTACCTCAGCATCCTCATGGGCTTTGCTCCGGCCTGCATGCTCCAGACTCTGTTCCAGTCCTATCTGGTAACTGCCGGAGCGCCGCACCTCGGACTCTTCCTCACCATGATCGCCGGGATCATCAACGCGGGACTGGACTATGTACTTATCGTATCCTGCGATCTTGGCATTGCCGGAGCTGCCCTGGCTACCGGACTAGGCCAGATGGTACCGGCCCTGGCAGGACTGGTCTTTTTTCTGAATCAGAAGCATGCTCTTCATCTGACTCGCTTCACCATGCACACAAAAGAACTGATCCAGGCCTGCTACAATGGTTCCTCTGAAATGGTAAACCAGTTTTCCAATGCCGTGATCACCTTTCTGTTCAACATCATCCTGATGCGTCTGGCAGGTCCGAATGGTGTAGCTGCCATCACGATCCTGCTGTACGGACAGTTTCTGTTCAATGCCTTTTACCTGGGCTTTTCCATTGGGATCAGCCCGATCGTGGGATATCAGTACGGTGCCGAAAATCGGAAGGAGCTGAAAAGCATTTACCGTATTTCCTTCCGTTTTGTCAGCCTTTCCTCTGTGATCATAGCCTTTGCCGCTGTCTATCTTTCGACCGGTATTGTAACTATCTTCACGGATGATCCGAAAACTCATGCACTGGCCGTGACCGGATTTGGGATCTTTGCCTATAACTTTTTATTCAGCGGCTTTAACATTGCCTCCTCCGGCTTTTTCACCGCCCTGTCCGACGGAAAATCATCTGCCATCATCTCCTTTTGCCGTACTCTGCTCTTCACCGTGATCTCACTGCTGGTGCTTCCGCGGTTCTTCGGGGTCAATGGGGCATGGCTGGCTATTCCTGTGGCAGAGTTTGTGACACTGCTGCTGTCCATCTGGATGCACAGAAAGTACTTGTATCGCTTTATTTAGGCATCCGCTGTTTTACCAGTTCGGCAAAATATTCTGCACCGGTCAGCAGAATGTCATCGCACCTGCCAGCTCGCTCACAACATCCAGAAATACATTTGCGCCGGCTACACAGTCCTCATCCGGTGTGTACTCCTTTGGATTGTGGCTGATTCCCTTGATGCTCGGCACAAAAATCATCGCGGTCGGACAGATGCGCGCCATCATCTGGGCATCCTGGCCAGCGCCGGAAGTCATGCGGCGGGTATTCAGTCCTCTGGCTGATGCAGCTGCCTCAATCTTCTGTACGATATTCTCATCAAACAGGACCGGGTCAAATTCAGTCAGACGCTCGCTGCTAATCTTCACATGATCGGTTTCTTCCAGCTCTTTGAAGTAAGCCGCAAGGCTCTTCTCATCTGCATCCAGCTTACCTTTATCTGGATTTCGTAAATCCACCGTCATCACGGCCCTGGACGGGATAACATTGATGGCATTCGGCTCATGCTCGATGCAGCCTACGGTTGCCACGCCGCCGGATTTCTTCACCAGTTCTCTTAAGAACACATTGATCTTTGCTGCGGCCAAGCCAGCGTCTACTCTTAAATTAGTTGGTGTAGTTCCTGCGTGATTGGCAAGTCCCTCAATGGTAACGCGCTGCCAGTGAATACCCTGCAGATTCTCTACTGCGCCGATCTTCACTCCCTCTGTATCCATGATCGGTCCCTGCTCAATGTGCAGCTCCACGAATGCCTCCGGCTGTAAGAATCCCGGCTCCACGCTTCCCGCATAACCGATGCGCTTTAACTCCTCACCCAGGATGGTACCATCGGTGCCGACGGTCTTTAATACTTGATCTATCGGAAGTCCCCCCGCGTAAACCAGGGATCCCATCATATCCGGTGAATAACGCACGCCCTCCTCATTAGTAAAGGCGCAGACCACGATCGGTCTCTCGCTCTGACGCCCCGCTTCCTTTAACGTTCTGATGACCTCGATGGCGCCAATCACCCCCAGGCAGCCATCATACTGGCCTGCATTGATGACGGTATCGATATGGGAGCCGATCATCAGTGGCTTTTTATCCTTGTTCTCCGCGATTTCCCAGATTCCGAAGATATTGCCGATGCGATCCACAACCACCTTCAAATCTGCATCCTCCATCCATCTGACCACCTTATCTCTGCCCTGCTTCTCAGTATCGGAAGCGGCAAGACGGGTTCTTCTTCCCTCCTCATCCTTACCGATCGTACCCAGCTCATTGATTCTCTCCAGTAATCTTGCTCCATTCACTGATAACATAATCCGCCCCTCCTGTATCTTTATCCTTGTGCCTTTAGTATATCAGTCCCACATCGCAGATTCTATCAATATCCCCATCACTTTTATCAGATTTGTACCAAAGTTTTTTCGTTTACTATTCTTTTCATCTGCTTTATGCTATAAAATATCATAAAAGCAATATCTGTATTACAAAGAAAGGAAAATCGGTTTATGAGCATATCATTTCCAAAATGCAATCAGGCCGGAATCGAATTTGTTATTTCTACAAACGAAGAGCTCCAGGAGGAAAGCAAGTTTCTCTCAGAAGAGTTCCCCATTGCCATGTATACACAAAATTTCAACCACGCGGCATCAGACTCCATCCCATTCCACTGGCACAATGAGCTGCAGATTACCTGGATTTCTGATGGTGAGCTGGAATACTGCATCAGCGGAGACAAATTCCGGCTGAGAAGTGATAAGCTGCTACTGCTCCAGAGTCATCAGCTCCACAGTTCCCGTACCACCACCTGCGATGTGAAAACTCTGTGCATCAACTTTACCCCGGAGATTTTCCATCCTCTGATTTTAAAGAAATACATCCAGCCCATGCTGGACAGTCATGCCTTTGCCTACTCCCTGCTGTTGTTAAAGCCTCATCAGATTACGAAACTGAAAAAATTCCAGAACTGGAAGCAAGAACCCCTGGGATACTTTTCCGTCATGAACTTTTTATCCCAGGTGTTCAAAGAAATTTTAAAAGAATTTGAAGAAAATGCAGAAACGCCGGACCTGGAGGAAGCACGGCTGTTCCACAAAATGCTTGGATTCGTCCACGCCAATTTTGCCCAGCCGCTTTCCGTGAAGGATATTGCGGATTCCGCGCGCCTAAACAAGAACCGCTGTACCGCCCTCTTTAAAACACACACTAACATGTCCCCCATCAAGTATGTAAATGAATACCGCCTCTACACTGCCAAAAACATGATCCTCCACACCGACAGATCCATCTCCGATATCAGTGCCGATGTGGGATACAACCAGATCAGCCATTTTATAGAGCAGTTCCGGTTAAGCTACGGAATGTCGCCGTTAAAATACCGGCATAAATTCGATCAGGAAGCGTAATTCCAATAGAATTCTTACAGTTTCCGAATATCTCCGATCAACTGATTCTTCTCCGCTTCCGTGGTTGCCCAGCTTGTGCAGAACCGTACGACCCTCCTTCCATCGTCCAGGGTCCGCTCCTGCTCAAAGGTATACTCCTTCGCCAGCTTCTCTGCCTGTTCGTCCGTCACGATCACGAACTGCTGATTTGTGTAGCTGTCCACGAATTCCGGGATACCTTTTTCTTTGAAGGCTGCCTTGATTTCCATGGCGTAGGCATCGGCCTGGGCCGTCATCTTCTCATAAGTGTCATCCTCCAGAAGCGCACAGAACTGCAGACCCAGAAGCCAGCCTTTTGCCAGCACCGCACCATTCTGTTTCATATAGGTGCGGAATTTCCGTGCCAGTCCGCTGTTTGTGATGACCAGTGCCTCACCAAACAAAGCGCCGCATTTCGTTCCGCCGATATAAAATACATCTGTCAGTTCTGCCAGTTTTTCCAGCGTTACATCATTCTTCGCAGAACCAAGTCCATAGCCCAGGCGTGCACCATCCACAAACAGATACATACCGTACTCATCGCATACCTTGCGGATATCCTTCAGATCCTGCTCGGAATACAGCGTTCCCCACTCGGTCGGGAAGGAAATGTAAACCAGCTTCGGCTCACAGAGATAGTTCGGTTCTCCTGCCTCATAATAAGCTGCGGCTGCCTTGCGGATCTGTTCTGCTGTAATGGTTCCGTCTGCAGATGGAAGCGGAACCAGCTTGTGTCCGGTGTTCTCAATCGAACCAGCTTCATGGGCATACACATGGCCGGAATCCGGGCAGATGACACTCTGGATCGGGCTTAACGCTGCTGCATGGACAATAAAGTTTGCCTGGGTTGCACCTGGGAAGAAATGAACAGCTGCTTCCGGAGCTTTGCATTTTTTCCGTATCAGGTCCGCTGCCTTTTCACACCAGGTATCCTCTCCGTATCCATCATAGCTTTCGGCATTAGTCTCTGCCAGCTTCTCTAAAATTTTGGCACAGGCGCCGCGGTTGTAATCATTGTGTAAACGAATCATGATGTTTGACTCTCCTCTTCTCCGCATAAAATGCGTTTCGTTTTTCCCTATTATAGCAGTCTGTTCCCATTCTGTCACGGAAAGAATCCCGCTTTCTGCATATACTACTATCAGAAGGCGGGGTGATGCAGGATGCTGGCATGGTTCTTCTATCTCATGGATGCCATAAAAAAGCTGCTGTAGCGTTGCATTTTTTCATTCCCGGCGCTATAATAAAACCGCTGCACCGGTTCCGGGAGGAATGCGCTTTCTGCGTATCGCCAGTGTCTAGGCTCACCTTTCAGAATATCCCGTAGAACACTCGGCGGCCGGGCGCGGCTTTCAAAATAATAAAAATTTGAGTAATAACCATCGAAGGTCCGAAGTTCCGGGCACACCATACAAGAAACGCGGCACTGAGTGGAATTTTGTACCTCTTGCGCTCCGCCGCCTGTTGCCAGACCTGCGAGCAAAACTCGCGTGCTCTGCACGCTCAGACAATGCTCTCCGGTCTGGCGCTATGCTCGCGCACGAGGAAAATTCCAATGTGCCGCTTATTCTGTATGGTGTGTCCGGAACTTCTGCTTTACTGGTTATTCTACAATAATAAACGCAGTCAGAACGTTGCTGATGAAAGCCTGTAATCCGGCTTTTTATAGTAGCGTTCTGGCTGCGTTTTATTCTTTATGGCAGAATTAATATAGGCTGCAGTTACTTTTTGTAGCGGATCCAATACAGCAGGAAGTGAATGAGACCGCTTTCCGGGATTTTCAGCATATCAGGTGTTTGCATCTTGAACACACGTGTACGAATGCAGCGGATGTAGTCCGATGCAGGCGAACGCGTGTTGTGAGAGCAAGCAAACAACGATAT